>JBDTAI010000362.1:0-3593 GCA_039924685.1 Ktedonobacterales bacterium | reverse complement strand
GCCAGTGGAGCCGCCGAAGCGATCATCACGTTCGTCAGCGATCTGCTGCTGACGTTGATCATCATGGAGGTGCTGGGAACCGTTGTCAACTATCTGGAGACGCACGCCACCTCACTCAAGCCGTTTCTATTCATCGGCATCATCTCGGCGACGCGGGGTATCCTGGCCGTAGGCGCCCGCCTCTCGGTCTCAACCTTTGAACAGTTGAATCCTGCGGAGTTCCGCGACTCGATGATAGAACTTGGCATCAACGCGGCGGTGATCATCGCGCTCGGTGTCACGCTCAAGTTGATCGGCAACTTTCTGGATGAAGATGTTGATGACGGCGCCGCGCCGAGCAGCGCAGAAGCGGGCGCAGAAGGTGTAGCTAGCCCAACGGACGCGCTTGCCAGGCAGGTTGACACACCCATCGAGCGTTCGACTAACGATGCCGTAATGCCAGTGGCGCCCAGTGAGACATAAGCGTCAATCATCACAGATCATGGATGGGCTGTACCTCGTACCAGTTGCGGCCCAGTTTCATCTCTACCTTGATCGGGACGCTGAGTTCCAGTGCGCCAATCATTGCGCCCCGCACCAGACTGCTCACTAGCTCAACCTCGCTATCAGGAACTTCGAGCGCCAGCTCGTCATGCACCTGCAGGATCAAGCGCGCGCGGAGGCGCAGATCGCGTAGCTGTTCGTGCAGGTGAATCATCGCCAGTTTGATCATATCGGCGTTGGTTCCCTGGATCGGCATGTTGACCGCCTCACGCTCGGCTGCCTGTCGCTGTACTGCGGGCAGTGACGCCATATCGGGCATGGATCGCCGACGGCCCAGCAATGTCTGCACATAGCCCTGCGTGCGCGCCTGGAAAAGCGTTTGCTCGGTATACTCGCGCACTTTAGGGAAGGTGCGGTCGTAGTTCTTGATGAACTCCACTGCCTCGCCTGCGCTCATGCCAGTGACACGCGACAGGCCAAACGCCGACTGGCCATAAAGTACTGCGAAGTTGACGGTCTTTGCGAGCCGCCGTTGATCGGATGTCACCTCGTGTAGTGGCACATGGAACAACTGCGCCGCCGTCGCCGCATGCACATCTTCGTCGCGCTCGAAGGCTTCTACCAGGGCAGGCTCGTGGGTGATGTGCGCCAGGATGCGCAGCTCGATCTGCGAGTAGTCGGCGGTTAGCAGAAAGTGCGCCGGGTCGGCCACGAAGGCGCGACGGATGCGCCTGCCTACCTCGGTACGCACAGGGATGTTTTGCAGATTGGGATTAGAGGAACTGAGGCGACCCGTGGCGGCGATGGTCTGGTTGAACGACGTATGCACGCGCCCATCGTCGGGATCGATCAGTTCAAGCAACCCCTCCACATAGGTGGATTTCAGCTTGCTCAGTTGGCGATACTCGAGCAGCGCATCCACGGCGGGATGCAGACCGCGCAGCCCTTCGAGCGTTTCGGCGTCCACTGAATAGCCGGTTTTCGTCTTGCGCGCATGCGGCAGCTTCAATTCGCCAAAGAGGATTTCGCTGAGTTGCTTGGTGGAGTTGATGTTGAACTCGTGGCCGACCGCTTCGTAGACCTCTTTTTCGAGTGCAGCCAATTGCTCTGTCAGCTCACCGTTCATGCGATGCAGCACCGGTGGGTCCATCAACACGCCATTCAGTTCCATCTGCGCCAGGACCGGCACAAGTGGCATCTCCACGTCGTTGAAGAGCTTCTCAAGCTCTTTCTTCTTGAGTTCCGGCGCGATGCGACCCATCAGACGCAGCGTCATATCGGCGTCGGCGCCTGCATAGTCAGCCGCGATGCGGATGGAAACCTGCGCCATCGTGATTTGCTGCTTGCCTGTGCCGATCAGATCGGTGATCGGCGTCATGATCACGCCGAGATTCTCGAAGGCGAGGTCTTTGAGGCCCAGCCCGCGCCGACCAGGGTTGAGCAGGTAGGCGCCGATCATCGTATCGAAGCGCAATCCCTCGACCCAGAGGCCGTGTCGCGTCAGCAGCATCATATCGTACTTGGCGTTGTGCGCCACTTTGCCTGCCGTGGCGCTGGTGAGCGCCGGTCGCAGCCGCTCGATCACCTCTTCGACAGTCAACTGGCGTCCTGGTTCGGCGCCGCTGGGGTCGGGCAGGTGGCCGACGGGAATGTAGTATGCCTCGCCCTCACCAAGTGCGAACGAGAAGCCAACGATCTTCGCCTGCATCTCATTGGTGCTGTCTGTTTCGAGATCGAAGGAGAAGTGCGGGGCGCTGGCCAGCGTGCGTGCCAGCACGTCGAGCGCTTCTGGTGTGTCAATGATCAGGGTATTGGTGCCACCGCCAATGGCGCCGATGATTGACGGGATCGCGCTCTGCGGGCGTTGGGACGGGAGCGTGAGTGGCCCGCTGGTAAGTGCTGCGTCGCCTTCTTCGGCGAGCGCCTGCAACTCCGACTCATCGAAGAGGGCAAGCTGGGCGGGGCCAACAAGTTCTTCTTCTTCCGGCGCAGTCTGTGGTGGCGCGGTTCTGGTGGTGATGGCGGGTGGCTGCTTGGATGTCTCAGTGGCATCATCGGCGCGCCGTGGCAGCTTATCCACCAGACTGAAAAAGTCGAGTTCGCGGAAGAGCTTGAGCACGCGGTCGGGGTCATAGCGCAGGGCGTGGGCGCTCTCGATGTCGAGTGTAACGGGCGCATCGGTGACGATGGTTGCCAGGAACTTGCTCTGCCTGGCCAGCGCCTCATGCTCGGTGAGCGCGGCGCGCACACGCGGAGCCAGCGCCTCACGATGCGCGAGGATGCCTTCGAGCGAGCCGTATTCCTGAATCAGTTTGGTGGCGGTCTTCTGGCCGATGCCGGGAACGCCAGGAATGTTGTCCGACGTGTCGCCGACCAGCGATTTGTAGTCCACCACCTGTGGTGGCGCGAAGCCGTAGCGGTTCTCGACGGCGGTGGTGTCGAAATACTCGAACTCGCCGCGCCGGGGCGAGCGGGCGAAGGTGACGCGCACCCACTGATCCACGAGTTGCAGGGTGTCGAGGTCGCCGGTGGCGATCACCACACGCACATGTTGCTTTTCCGCTTGCCGGGCAAGTGTGCCTAGCACGTCGTCGGCCTCGAAGCCGTCCAGTTCGTAGATTGGCATGCCAAACGCCGCGACAATCTCGCGCACACGCGGGAACTGGGCGCGCATCGAGTCGGGCAGTGATGGGCGGTGCGCCTTATACGGCGTGTAGTCTTTGTGGCGAAACGTTGGTGTGGGGCGGTCGAAGGTTGCGGTGAGATACTCTGGTTTGATGATGCGCAGGATGTCGAGGATCATGCGCGTGAAACCAAAGACGGCGTTGATGGGCTCACCAGTATTGGTGCTCATCTCTTCGGGGAAGGCATGGAACGAGCGATGGAAGAGCGCGTGGCCATCCAGCAGCACAAGGGTTGGCGCGTCCTGGGGCGTCGCTGTGCCATAGGTCGCCTTGGGGGTAGGTTGCGCTGTGCTGTTCGCTGGCTGACTCATGCCGCAGGTGTTCCCTTCTACCGTTCTACCGTGATTGTGCGGGGCTGCTAGTCACCCTGGGGCTGCCTCAACCACTATTCTTGTCAATGGTGATAGTAACGGAACCGGGTCCACT
>JBDTAI010000361.1:0-3345 GCA_039924685.1 Ktedonobacterales bacterium | reverse complement strand
CACCGCCCGAAACTGGTAGCCCGGCTGGATGAAGAGCGCGGTGCGTCCGCGATAGGGAGCGACGATCTCGCCCGCCGCCAGTGGCGTCCCCTGCCACTCACCGGAAGCCGCCAGTGAGGCGACGCCTTCCAGCACGCGTACCGAGGTGGTGCCGACGGCGACGATGCGCCCGCCCGCCGTGCGGGTCGCGTTGATGCGCTGCGCTGTCTCTGGCGTGATCTCGATCTCCTCGCTGTGCATCACATGCTGGGTCAGATCATCTTCCGCCACCGGACGAAAGGTATCGAGTCCGATGTGAAGCGTCACATAGGCCAGCCCGACGCCGCGCTCCTGCACGGTTTGCAGCAACGCTTGCGTGAAGTGCAGACCAGCGGTAGGCGCCGCCGCCGACCCCGGCTCACGCGCATACACCGTCTGGTAGCGTTCAGTATCGGTCAGTGGCGCATGGATATAGGGTGGCAGTGGCACAGCGCCGATGCGCGCCAGCGTCTCTGCCACTGTCCCTTCACGCGCATGCAGGGCTACCAGCCGTCCGCCCGAGGCGGTGCGCTCCAGAACCTCAGCCACCAATGCGCCATCGCCAAAGAGCAGCCGCTGGCCTGCGTGGATGCGCCGCCCCGGACGCACCAGCGCCTCCCAGGTATCGGCGCCACGGTCGCTGCGCACCGTCAGCAGCAGCAACTCGACCTGCCCGCCGCTGCCCTCTTTGACGCCCCGCAGCCGCGCCGGAATCACACGACTCTGGTTGGCGACCAGCAGATCGCCGGGGCGCAGATACTCCACGATGTCGCGGAAGATGCGGTGTTCGAGCGTCTGCGTGGCGCGGTGGACGACCAGCAACCGCGAACTGTCACGCGGCTCAACCGGCGTCTGCGCGATCAACTGCTGCGGCAGTGTGTAGTCAAAGTCGGCGATTGGGAGCGCTGCTGTCGGCGGCGTCATGGGTGTCATGGGTGTTGGTGATGTCATGGGTGTTGGTGATGTCGGTGATGTCATGGCAGCCGCTAAAAGATGCGCTTGCCAAAGGCAGAGAGCGCCAGTTCGCAGGCCAGAATCGCCGTGCGGTTCTCGCGGTCAAGGATCGGGTTGACCTCGACCATATCGAGGCTGGTCAGCTTGCCGCTCTCGGCGACCATCTCCATCGCCAGTTGCGCCTCGCGGTAGGTGATGCCGCCGGGAACGGGTGTGCCGACGCCGGGCGCCTCGGTGGGGTCCACGGCATCGAGGTCGAAGCTGACGTGCAGGCCATCGGCGTCATCGGTCGCCACCCGCAGCGCATCGCTGAAGACCGCCTCCATGCCGCGCCGGTCAATATCGCTCATCGTCCAGACATGCACATGCTGTTCACGGAGCAGACGCTGCTCATCGGGGTCAATCTCACGCGCGCCGACGATGGCAATGCGCTGCGGGCTGACATGCGGCCCAGCGCCACCAACATTGACGAGACGCGAATCGCCCAGACCCGCCAGCGCCGCCAGAATCATACCGTGGATGTTGCCCGATGGGCTGGTCTCGTCAGTGTTGAAGTCGGCATGTGCGTCAATCCAGATCACGCCAAGCCGCTTGTAGACGCCCGCCGCGCCGCTGATCGAGCCGAGCGCCACACTATGGTCGCCACCCAGCGTCACAGGGATCGCGCCGTCATCGAGGCACGCCTTCACCCGCATCGCCAACTGCTCTGACGCGGCGACGATCTGTTCGAGATACTTCAGACGTGGCTCACCGGGACTACGGGTTTCCGGCTCAGAGACGGCCACCGGATCGAGGTTGATAACCTCATGACCGAGGGCGCGCAACTTCTCATCGAGATTGGTATAGCGAATAGCGCTCGCGCCCATATCCACGCCACGCCGGTCGGCGCCGAGGTCCATAGGAACGCTGATCAACCCAATACGCATAATAGTTCTCATGTCACTTGTCGCTTCGCAGAACGCGCCCCAGTGCGCGTCGCGGCGCTCATCACGTGCCAGCATGTGCCAGAGCGCCATCCGGCAGTATAACCCTGACACGGTGGTTGTGACCAGCGAGCGGGCGGGATCGTGGCCTGAAGGCTACGGGTCATTCCAGCGGGGCGGATTATCCCCAGCGGAAATCGTCTATGGCGGTCCATTCGGGCTGGGTGGTGGTCTGCCACTCGAACCACGAGACGCCGCTGCATCCCAACGCCTGCGCGGCTTGCATCTCGGCGGTGATCTCGGCGCCGCTGGGGGCGTGGCCGCTCTCTGTGCCATCGGCTGAGAACATATCGTAGCTCTGCCCAAGCTCCTCCACCGGCAGCACATGGCCGGAGGTCGCCATCGCGGCGCGGATGGTGGTGATCGAGGTGGTGACGAAGTGTTGCACGTCGGCGGCGTGATAGCTGCGGCTGCGGGAGCTGTGCCAGTAGTTCATCGGCGCGATCACGTTCCAGCTTGCGGCGACGGCGGCGTAGGGATAACCCGCATGCGTGAAAGGATGCAGCACGGCGCAGACCAGCAGCGTTTGCGGCCCCAGCGCGGCGCGCAACACCTGCCCATAGCTATAGACGCTGGCGCTGTCGGTGACCTCTTCGACATCGGTGGCGATGCCGTCGGGACGATCCCCTGATGGCGTGACGTAGTGCGCCACCCGCTCGGTCATGCGAATGTCCGCTGTCACATTGTCGAGGACGGGATAGACCCAGGCGATCACCGCGATGCCCGCCGCATGCGCCACGGGCAGCAGCCGATCCAGCGAGAGGGCGCCGTAGAGTCCCCAGCGCGAGATGGCGACCTCGGCGTAGATATGCGTGATGCCTGCCAGCTTGGCGGCGCGCATCACCGTGGGCAGGTCGGCGCGGCGCGTCAGGTAGTTGGTGAACCACATCCCCTTGCCCGCCACCGGCTGCCAGACCGGCTTGCCGCCCACCTGATACGTCGCTGGATTGGGCTGGTCAATCTGCACGGCGCCACTCCACACCCAACCGGAGGCGCCATCCGCCGACGTGACCTGATACCACGGCTGGCCACTTGCATCGCCCGCCCAGTGCGAGATGCTGATCTGCGCGCCCACGCCCACCGCGCCCTGCGGAACCGCCTGCGCATCCGGCGAGGAGTAGAGTGTCGCGGGCGCGATAGTCGTTCCCTGTGCGCTCAGGCTGAAGGGGCCGTTGCTGGCGGGCAGCACGTCAGGCTGTGGCTGCGGCACGTCGAGATACTGGCAATCGCCCACATCGGCAGAGATCGGCGGCTGCGCTGAGAGCGCCGCGGTAGGAATATAGCCCTCGATGCCGCTCCAGATACGCACATGCTCCCAGCCGTGGCTTGCGCCCAGCGCGGTGACATCCGTGCCGCCGAGCAGTTGGGTGATGAACAGCGACGACGTGAC
>JBDTAI010000360.1:0-12798 GCA_039924685.1 Ktedonobacterales bacterium | reverse complement strand
CATTCGCGTGCTTGGTTCACTGGAAAGTGACACCGATACGCTGTTACAACTGGCGGAACAGCAACAGGAGAACACCACGCAATCTCGAGAGCCCTCGACGCATTCGGGACTTCAGCCCTAGAGCAGGCAGCAAAGGGGCGCACATTGGGGGTGACGCGCTCACCCGGAAACATGCAAAATAAGACAAGCGCATGAGGGAAGCAAGGGGGCAACGTGGGCAAGAACCGCGCGGGCACGGACGCAAACGATGCGGCGGCAGAGCGCGTCAAGTCAGCCACGAACAACAACGGCAGCTTCACCGCTGGCCTTGTGCTGATCGCAGAGGATGATGAACCAATCGCTTTTGCGCTCTCCCTTGTGGTGGAAGACGCCGGATATGCAGTGACAGTTGCAGGGGATGGCCGCCTTGCACTGGCGCTCGCCCAGGAACAGCATCCTGCTTTGATCATCACAGACCTGATGATGCCTGGCATGACTGGTCAGCAATTCATCGCGGCGCTACGACGCAATGTGCAGAATCGCCTGCCACCTATTGTGGTGATGAGTGCAGCGGACCCGGACCTGGCTGAGGAGGTGGACGCCGACGCCTTCCTGTCCAAACCCTTCGAGATCGAGCAGGTAGAACGCCTGCTACAGCAATTTCTGGAGTCAACCCCGGCGGGCTGTTAGTCGCTCTGAAAGCGGCCTTAGCTGACGACGGCGACATCGCCCACATCTGTGCGGCGGGCGGGACGTGGCGGGCGCGCGACACGACCAGAGGCGGCCAGCGGCGCTACCAGCGGACGTGAGGGACGCGGCGGGCGGGCGGCGGCTGTGACCATGGTAGATTGTGGCGCCGACGACGACGCGCGCATGGCGGGCGAGTGGGAGAGCGCCAGCGCGATCACCTCGTCCATCGTATCCACTGGCATGAGGGTCAGCGCATTACGCACATCCTCCGGCGTATCATCGAGGTCTTTGAGGTTGCGGCGCGGCAGGATGATGGTGGTAATACCAGCGCGATAGGCAGCCAGCGCCTTCTCTTTGACGCCACCCACTGGCAGGATGCGCCCGCGTAAGGTCACCTCGCCCGTCATGGCCACATCATGCCGCACAGGCGCGCCCGTGAGCGCCGAGATCATGGCAGTCGCCATGGTGATGCCCGCCGAGGGGCCGTCTTTGGGGATGCCCGCCGCTGGCAGATGGACGTGAATATCCATGCGCTCATGAAAGGCTTCCGGCAGGTTGAGCGTGTCGGCGCGTGAGCGCGTGAAGGTGAGCGCGGCCTGGGCAGACTCTTTCATCACGTCGCCAAGCTGGCCGGTCAGGATGATATTGCCACGACCCGGCACGGCCATCACCTCGACGCTGGTGAGGTCGCCGCCCGCTGAGGTCCACGCCAGGCCAGTCGCCACGCCCACCTCGTCGCGCTCCTCCGCCTCGGTGGGGAAGTATTTTTGCGGGCCAAGATAGGCAGGCACACGTCCCGCAGAGACGCTGGCCTTGTGGCGCCGTCCCTCGGCCACCCGTCGCGCCACCCGTCGCATCACGGCGCCAATCTCGCGTTCAAGGTTACGCACGCCTGCCTCGAAGGTATATTCGCGGATGATGCGGCGCACAGCGGCCTCGTCAATTTCGATGCGGGCATCCGAGAGTCCAGTCTCGCGCAACTGGCGCGGAATCAGGAACTGGCGCGCAATCTGCGCCTTCTCTTCTTCGGTGTAGCTGCCAACCTCGATCACCTCCATTCTGTCGCGCAAGGGCGCCGGGATGGTGTGCAGCACGTTGGCCGTCATGATGAATAGCACCTGCGAGAGATCATAGGGAACCTCGAGGTAGTGGTCGGAAAAGCTGTTGTTCTGCTCCGGATCCAGCACTTCGAGCAGCGCCGCCGCCGGATCACCCCGGAAGTCCGACGCCAGCTTGTCAATCTCATCCAGCACAAAGACCGGATTGATGACGCCTGCCGTTTTCATCGTCTGGATGATGCGCCCCGGCAGCGCGCCCACATACGTGCGCCGATGGCCGCGTATCTCGGCCTCGTCATGCACGCCACCCAGCGAGACACGCACGAACTTGCGCCCCAGCGCCTCGGCGACGGAGCGGCCTAGCGAGGTCTTGCCCACCCCAGGCGGGCCGACGAGGCAGAGGATCGGCGCGCGGCCTTCGGGGGCCAGTTTACGCACCGCCATATACTCGATGATGCGGTCTTTGACCTTTTGCAGTCCGAAGTGGTTAGCGTCAAGCGTGTCGGCCACGCGGCGCAGGTCCAACCGATCCTCGGCGCGCTGCTTCCAGGGGACGTTGATCAACCAGTCGAGGTAGCCGCGCAAGACGCTGTATTCCGGCGCCATCGAGGGCATCGCCTCCATGCGCTCAAGCTCTTTGAGTGCGCGTGCATGCACGGCATCTGGCATGCCCGCCGCCTCGATGCGTTCACGCAGTTCGCCGCCCTCGCGCATGGCGGGATCATGCTCACCCAACTCTTTCTGGATGGCCTTCATCTGTTCGCGCAGGAAGTAGTCGCGCTGGCTGCGGTCGGTCTCGCGCTGCACCTCATCCTGAATGTGCTGCTCGATCTCCAAAACACGCAGTTCGCGCTGCGTCAGGTGCAGCGCCTTGCGCAACCGGGTAAGCGGCTCGAAGGTTTCGAGTATATCCTGGCGGGTGGCCAGCGGCGGCTCGATCTGGGCAACGATGAAATCTGCAAGTGAGCCAGTGCGTTCGATGTTGAGCGCCTGGATATAGGCGTCTTCGGTCAACTTCTGACTCAGCTTGACGCACGACTCGAAGGCACGAAGCAGCGTGCGCGCCAACGCCTCCACCTGCTCGCTACGGTCCTCTGGCTCCTCGAAAGCCACGCCGCGCACCCGTCCGAACGGTGTCTGTTGCAGCCAGCGGTCAATGCGGAAGCGGCGCAACCCCTGTGCCAGCACACTATTGGTGCCATCCGGCATACGCAACACGCGGTTGACCGAGCATTCGACGCCAACGGTATAGACATCCTGTGGCAGCGGATCGGCGGTCTGCTCGGAGCGTTGCGCGACGATCAGGATCGTGTGATCCTGGGCGAGTGCGTCCTCGACGGCTTTGAGCGCCGGATCGCGGTCAATGAAGAGCGGAACGACCATGTTGGGCAGCAACACCGTGTTGCGCACTGGCAGCACTGGCAACTCGCGCACCTGCGCCAGCGGCGCGCCATCGCTTGACCGCAGGGTGGCAGCATCGTCGTCGTCGTCACCATCGTGCAGTTCCGGCTGCCAGAACTCGTCGGCGAACGGGTCAGTCAACTCGTCAGCGGGCATGGGCTGCGCGGCGAGCGCTGACGATGAGGTGCTGGCAGTGCGGCGCGGGCGGCGTGGCGGGCGGCGCTGATTATCCATAATGGTCCTCCCGGAAGATGGTTGTGACGCGTGCAGCGGGCCGCCTAACGTCCAAGCGTCATCGCGCGAGTCGCGCGAGCCGTGGTGGTGAGGTGTGATGATGTCTGCCTGGCGTTGCTTGCTCTTAAGTATAACCCGACCACCCAGAGAAGACAAGCGATTTCCCGCTTTTGGGCGATGCATGAATGGATACCGATGGGTATTCGTCAGGTTACAAGCGTCGCTGCATGTTGCACAGTTCTCATAACGGTTGATCGGCGCGTTCTGGCACAATACGCAGCTTGATAGCGCAAAACTCCTGTATAGCGGGGTACCTGGCGGCGGCTGGTGGCCTTGAACTTGCGGCGCTGGTTGGTCAGAGGGGCGCAATAGGCGCACAACGGGCATATGAACGCGGGTTATGAACGAGGATATGATAGAATAGAGTGAATAGCAGGCGCATACGCCACACGTTATAAGCGCATGCGGAGCAGTGTGAGGAAGGGGGGCGATCACCGTGGAGGTTGGTTTTCCGCGATGTCGCAAGTGTGCGGCAGGCGATCTGGTTCCACTCTCGGATTTTGGCAGCCAGGGCGCATCTATCGAGTATAAAGCCTGGGTCTGCACCAATCCGAACTGTCTGTTCAACATCAAGATACGCAACGGCGATATTATCATCAACGAGCCAGTCAGCGATGGCTCGATCCATCCCTACCGGGGATCGAGACAGTGACGAGGATTGCGGCCATGAATGGCCGACGCACGGATCAGGGCGGACTGACGTTCGCTAGCGCACGCGATACATATACGTGAGACACGCGATGATGAGGTACTAGCAGGTGTTCAAGCGATTACGTGAGGGGTTGTTCGGGCAGCGGCAGGAGGCCGAACCCAGTGAAGCGCCGACAGATACAGAGAGAGAGGCGGAGAGTAGAGAGGCGGAGAGCGGCGAAGTAGCAGGCGCAGATGAGGCGGCTGGCACGCTGGATGACGAGCCAGGGGCAGAAGGTGGCGCGGCGCTGGATGGTGTGGCTGTAGCCGTCGCCCCGGCTCCGGTGCTCTCACCTGCGCCATCGCCGGTCATATCTCCGGCGGTTTCTGCGCTGGTGGCTGACGAGGCCGCTCTGGCCGAAAACGAAGAGTACGCCGACGACGACGATGCCGACGACTATCCCGCCGAGGAATACGCTGAGGAGAAACGTGGCAGCGGCTTTTTCCGCAATCCCTTCCAGTTCAGCCTGGGACGCACACGACAATTCTTTGGGCGCGTCAATGAGTCGCTGACCGCCGACGAAGAGATCAGCGACGACCTGTGGGACGAACTCGAAGAGACGCTGATCACTGGCGATGTGGGCGTGCAAACGACCGGGCGCTTGCTGACGATTCTGCACGAGCGTGTGGACGCCGAAAGTCTGACGCATGGCGGACAATTGCGCGAGGCGCTGCGCGAAGAACTGGCGCTGCTGCTCGGCGAGCGGGAGCCGCTGATCTTCTCGGATACCTCGCCGATTAGTGTGTTCCTGATTGTTGGCGTGAACGGCGTAGGCAAGACGACAAGCATCGCCAAGATGGCCAACCTGCTCAAGAGTCAGAAACATCGCATCATCCTGGCGGCTGGCGATACCTTTCGCGCGGCGGCCACCGAGCAGATCAAGACCTGGGG
Source organism: Ktedonobacterales bacterium (assembly GCA_039924685.1). GTDB lineage: Bacteria > Chloroflexota > Ktedonobacteria > Ktedonobacterales > JADMIN01 > JBDTAI01. The sequence goes on along the minus strand of JBDTAI010000360.1, from coordinate 7,794 downwards.
CGAGCGCATCGGCGTGACGGTGGTGAGCCACCAGCATGGCGCCGACCCTGCCGCCGTGGTCTATGATGCAATGCAGGCCGCGCAGGCGCGCGGCGCAGATGTGCTGATTGTGGATACAGCGGGCAGGCTGCACACCAAGACAAACCTGATGGAAGAACTGAAAAAGATCGTGCGTGTGCTGCAAAAATACGACCCCGAAGCGCCACATGAGGTGTTGCTGGTGATTGACGCAACCACTGGCCAGAACGGGCTGCTACAAGCCAAGCAGTTCGTGAAGGATTCCGGCGTCGGCGGCGTGATTCTCACCAAGCTGGATGGTACGGCGCGCGGCGGCATCGTCTTCGCCATCTCGGCGGAGTTGGGCCTGCCCATCAAGTATATTGGCACGGGCGAGAAGGTCAGCGACATCGCTCCTTTCGACCCCGATCAATTCGTCGAGGCGCTCTTCGAGGAGGAATAAGGGGGATTGTGGGCCGTCTCACGGTGAGATTGATAGCCGCCTGTTGACGGGGGGGCGGATATGCGAGATGATAGGTACGCTGAGACTGTTGGAAGAATGCCCGAATACTGCCTGAAATGGGTCTTGGCGCGTGTAGGGGAGGAAGTTGCCAGATGAAAGACGAATCGCAACCGGCGCTGGCGGTGGTCGGCGCCAACGGCGCGCACCCTGAAACGGCGATCCGTGAACTCCCCGACAACCTGGCGGTGAAATGTCCCAACTGCCGCGAACTGCTGGTGGGCAAGGACTGGGAGAAGAACCTCAAAGTCTGCCAGAAGTGCGGCCACCACTTCCGTCTGAGCGCGCCTGAGCGGCTGCAATTGTTGCTCGACCCCGATACATTCGAGGAATTCGCTACCGATATCGGGCTGCGCGATCCGTTGCGTTTCGTCAGCCGCAATGGCTCACACCGCGAGAAACTGGCGAATGAGCGCACCAAGACAGGTCTCGATGAGGCCGTGGTGGTCGGGCGTGGACGCATTGAAGAGCAGTCGCTGATCCTCGCCGTGATGGATTTCCGCTTTATTGGTGGCAGCATGGGTACGGCGGTCGGCGAGAAGATCACTCGCGCCATCGAGCGGGCCACCGAAGAACGCACGCCGCTGCTGATCAGTTCCGCCTCTGGTGGCGCCCGTCAACAGGAAGGCGCCCTCTCGCTGATGCAGATGGCCAAGACCTCCGCAGCGCTGGCGCGACTGGGCAATGCGGGCCTCCCGTATATCTCGCTGCTGACCGACCCGACCACGGCGGGCATCGCGGCGAGTTTCGCCTTTCTCGGCGATGTGATCCTTGCCGAGCCGGGCGCGCTGATTGGCTTCGCGGGACCACGGGTGATCGAGCAGTTCATGCACCAGCGCCTGCCGAAAGACACCAACACCGCTGAGTTCACGCTGAAGCATGGCATGATTGATGGCATCATCCATCGCCGCAATCTGCGCCCATCGCTGGCGCGGCTGTTGCGACTCTATACGGCGAATGAACAGGCGTATCAGCACACCTTGCACACGTAGCGCCGTGCGTAGTGACAGCTTAGCGCGCAGAGACCAACTATTCGCTGACGCCAGACCGACTGGCAAAAGAAAGCAGCCTCTCCGGTGAGGTGAGTGGGCAGAGAGGACGAAGCGCATATGGCATACGATCTCGAATTCGAGCGGCCACTGGCCGACATCGAGAAGCGCATCCAGGGACTTCAGCGCCGGGGCGAGCGCATGAAATCGGAGGAACGCGCACAGGTGGCGGAGCTTCAGCAGGAACTTGAGCGCCGTACCCGCGAGATCTATGGCGCGCTGACTCCCTGGCAACGGGTGCAGGTGGCGCGTCACCGCGAGCGCCCATATATGATGGACTATGTCAAGCTGATCTGCGACGATTTCTTTGAACTGCGTGGCGACCGGCGCTATAGCGACGATAAGGCGATGCGCGCCGGGCTGGCGAGCATTGATGGCCAGACAGTGATGCTGATCGGCCACCAGAAGGGCCGCACCATCCAGGAGCGTGAGGAGAACTCACATGGCATGGCGCACCCCGAAGGCTACCGCAAGGCGCTACGCCTCTTTCAGCAAGCCGAGAAGCTGCATATGCCAGTGGTGACGCTGATTGATACCGCAGGCGCGCATCCGGGCTTCGAGGATGAGGAGCGCGGCATCTCGCAGGCCATCGCCGAAAATCTGCTGGTGATGGCGAACCTGCGCACGCCGATTGTCTCGATGGTGATCGGCGAGGGGGGCAGCGGCGGCGCGCTAGGCATCAGCGTAAGCGACCGCATTCTGATGCTCGAGAACGCGATCTATACCGTTGCCTCGCCGGAAGCAGCCGCCTCGATTCTCTGGCGCGATGCGGCCTTTGCGCCTGACGCCGCCAAAGCGATGAAGATTACCGCGCCCGATCTGCTGCAACTCGAAATGATTGAAGAGATTATCCCCGAACCGCTCGGTGGGGCGCACCATGATCATGCCGCCACTGCCGAGGCCGTCAAAGCCGCACTCCTGCGCCATCTGTGCGAACTACGCGCCGTCCCACTCGATACGCTCCCCGATAACCGCTACCAACGCTTCCGCAAGATCGGCGCGCACAGTATTGAGTTGGTGGAGGCCAACACTGCCGGGTGATCCCAGGGATCGCGGCTTTGCTGGTGTCTGACGCCTCCTTCGGCGGCTGGATCGTCGTTGTTCGCTCGTGGCTTGAGGGCCACGGGTACTTTTGTAGGACAACAGGGCCAGCACTGGATCAAGCTACCAAAGAACATACAGGCCGACACATCACATAGTGAACGGATGGAGCCTGAAGCCTCAACGGCTACACTCGCTCACGCTCGCTATCTGCCACCGGAAACCCCTACAAACGCGCTGTCGCCTCATCTGGCGTAGCCTTCGCCGGCGGTCCGGCTACTTCCGGCGCATCACGCAGTGCCCCGACCACTGCATCGGCATAGATGCCACGATACTCAGGGGGCAGCAACCTGGCGATATGGAGCATAATCTCATCAACGCCGTGTTCGAGATCGGCTTTACTGCGGCGTCCACTGCCCTGGGGCAACGAAAACGGCTTGCCATAGCGAATGGTGACGCGCGGCGCAAAGGGACCATAGCGCAGACCTTTGAAGACATGCTCAGTGCCAGAGATAGCGATGGGAACAATCGGCGCATCGGCGCGTAGCGCGATCAGCGCGACGCCGGGCAGCCCCTTGATGAGATGGCCGCCAGTTCGATGGCCCTCCGGAAAGATGGCGAACGCCTCGCCCTCGGCGAGCAGCCGTTCAGCCGTGCGCAGTGATTCGCGGTCGCCCTCGCCGCGCCGCACCGGGAACGCGCCCAGCATCCGAAACGCTCTCCCCAGCACGGGAATCTGGAAGTTTTCGATCTTGGCCATATAGTGGACAATCCGCGGGATATGCAACGCGGCGAAGGGGATGTCGGGCCAGGCGATATGATTGACGGCGAGCATCACCGGCCCGGTCTTTGGCACGTTCTCCACCCCTTCTACCCGCAGCCGCACGACGAACGGAGCGACACACAACGTCATCAGACGCATCAGCGCGTAGAACCAGGGCGTCGCCGTGCCATTCAGCATCGGCCCTGGCTTGCCAATTGCGGCATTCCCAGCACCCACGTTTCCCTTCTCGGCCTGATCGTGAGGTAAGCTACTCTCGGCCTTGAACGACCGGGGCACGGACGAGGAGGGCGGGCCAGAAGGCCCAGCAGGCGCGGCGGGCGTGCTGTCTGTGCGGGCTGTGGTGGATACTAGGGCATTCATACCTGCTCCCTCCATGCCGTGCGTCGGCCTTGCAAGCCCGCCATCTCCCACCCCTTTGCCAGCCAGCAGCGCGACAATCTGCTCGACCACCTCATCCACTGTGCGCTGGTCATTGGCGATGGTATGCGCGTCCTCCGCTGGAAGCATCTGGGCGGCGTCTTTGGCGTCGCGCGCTTCGAGATCGGCGCGCACGGCGTCGAGCGTGGGGGCGTCGGGGCCCTCGGCGGCCAGCAGATCGGCGTGGCGACGTTCGGCGCGGGCAGCGAGTGAGGCGGTCAGGTAGATTTTGAGGGTAGCGTCAGGCAGCACCACCGTGCCGATGTCGCGTCCCACCATCACCACGCTGCGTGTATCAGCCATCGCGCGCATCTGCGCGATCAGCGTCTGGCGTACAGCCGAGTGACGCGCCACCGGTGAGACTGCGCGCTCGACGGCCACCGTGCGTAGCTCATGGGTAATGTCTACAAGGGTGTCTTTGTCAGTGCCAGTCACAAGCACGGTATACTGGCGTCCGTCGTTCGCGGCATCCTCTGGGGTAGGTGTGATGATGGTGACTGGCGCGGACTGGGCCAGCGCCACCAACCCCGCCTCGTCTGTGGGCGCGACACCCCGCGCCAGCGCCAGCGCCGTCAATGCGCGATAGAATGCGCCACTATCCACATAGAGATGGCCCAAACGTTGCGCCAGCCGCTCGCCCAGCGTGCTTTTACCCGCCCCCGCGCCGCCATCAATAGCAATCTGCACAGCTCGTGGCGTTGCTGCTACTGGCTGCTCGCCAGGCTCACCCTGCTCGCGTTCACTCGCCACCGAGGGTTCCGACATATCGCCGATCTCCCTTGCTTGTTGCTCTGTAGCTATCCCATAACAGTCTGCGCACATCAGCGTCAGTGGCGCCCAGTGACGCACATGGACGCCACGGGATGGTTGAGAGTGCGTGCCGTCCCGCGCACACCCCCGCACAGTATATCAGTCGGGCCAGGTGGCTGGCAAAGCAGCCGGTGACCATACCTCACGAAGCTCCATTGGTCTATTCGCATAGGTAGATGTCTTGCGTGCCGGTGTCCGAGCGGAGGAGCCGACGGGCAAAAACGGGTAATGCAGAACGCGCTCATGCTGGGCGCCGCAGTTGTCGGTCTGCGGATGCGGCATGCGAGGCAATGGGTGAGAGCAACCGCGCCAGCCGGGGATTGACCTGCGCCAGCAGTTCGATGTCTTCGCGATCAAGCGGGCGCGTGATGGCCAGGCAGACCGGCAGCAGCAGCACGAACCAGGTACCCGCGCCCACCAACTCATAGAGCGGCGAGAGCAACGACGACGTACTCAGCCACGACAGCCACGACGGCGCCGTCATCAACCAGGAAACGATCATGTGAGGGACCATCGGACGCCACATCCCACTGAGGAGCGTTGGCGGCACGAGCGCCAGACAGAGCCGCGCGCCAAAGCCATTGGGATATGAACGCCGCAAACTGCGCGAAACGGCGATCAATTGAGCGATCTCCACACCCACTTGCCCAGCGCCGACGGCGATCAACGCCCCCGCTGGCCCGCCTAGTGTCCCCAGACGCGTAGTGAGCAAGGGAATCAGCAGATAGCCCAGCGCCAGTGTGAGCACCAACCCACCGAACTGGAACACGAAGGCTAGCCCTTGCCGCCCCAACACATAGAGCGCGGCCTGGTGTGTGCCACCACCGGCGAGGCGCTGCAACAGCGTGAAGAGGATGAAGATCGTCAGCAACCCACCGACCGCTGTGTAGCGGCGCCCATAGAGAAAGAGCGCGATGGCGTCGGCATGCGGCGCACAGAAGGCCAGCAGCGGAACCGCCAGCAACATCTGCGTTTTGCAGATCGTGCGCCATGCTACGGTCAGATGACCACGCTGCTGGCCAACATAGGCCGCCGCCAGCGCCGCCAGCCCCACGCCCCCAAGCCCGGCGACCAAGAGATAGGCTGCCGCATGCGCCAACTGGAATGCCAGCGTGAAGTAGCCGATGGCGACAGCGCTCACCACGAAGTATTGTAGCAGGGAGACAGCGCTCTGTTTGAGCAGGGCGCTGGTGATCAGGTTCGTCAGCCAGGCCGCACCACCCAGCCGTAGCACAGGCGCGAAGCGCCCATCAGCCCGCGCTTGCGCTGTTGGCGTCGCATCCACCTGTGAATCAGCCAGTTGCTGGCTCGGTTGCTGAAGAACGCGCAGATACGGCGCCAGCAACAGGAAATAGACGATCGAAGCCGCCCAGGTGGCCGCCGCCAGCACCCACAGCACGCCGCCGACGCCGCCTCCATAGCGCGTGATCATAAGCACACCGCCGACATTTGCCAGCTGCGCCAGCCCCCCGACGACCAGCGTAAGTCGGGTGCGCAACAGTGCGGTGAAAATCGCGCCAAGCAGGTTCATCATGCCCGCTCCGGCGACATATGCCGCAACGGCCAGCGCCAGTGAATCAAGTCCGGGCAGATGAGAGAGGCCGACGAAGTACACCGCGGCAGGCGTATATGTCGTGGCGAGCAGGTGCGCCAGTCCTGGGATCAGCACGGCGATGCCCGCGCCGATCACCAACACGCCAATGATGCGACTGACCAGCAAGCGACGAATCAGCGTTGCGGTGGCGAGTGGTCCTACTGCGGCAAGTGCGCGGGGGACGAAGACGGTGGCGGCGTCTTCCAGCCCGAAGGCGGCCAGATAGACGGCGGTGTTGAAGACGGTAAGCGCCTCGGCGAAGATGCCATAGTGGGTCTGTCCCAGGCCCCGCGCCACCACCAGCGTCAGCAAAAAGGAGGAGAAGAACAGCCAGAGTGAACCGATCTGATTCCAGACGTAGGCCATCGGCGCACGGCGCAGCAATGCTTCGCTGCCCGCCTGGGCCGCTGATTCGCCCGCATCTGGCGCCGCGCCTGCTGGAGATAGCGAGGCGATGGCGACGCTGTGCAGTTGCGCTCGTCCGTTTGGCGGCTCGCTCCGCTCATCTCCTGCTGCGGTGATCCCTTTCGGCAAGCGCATGTGTTCCACTCCTCCCACACCTTTGTCAGCAATCGTCTCCGCATTGCCAGCCAGTTCCTATTGGCGCCAGCCGCGCCACCACAACACGAGCCCTCAACCGGATTGCTATTGCTCTGGCGCCAGCATATCATAGATGGACACAGAGCAACACCGTGAGCGCTATTTCTGGCCCACACGTACCAGTCCACATACCCATCTGGGGGCGAGTTTCGAGACGCCAACGTCAGACACCAACGGGAACGGAGCGTACAATGGCAAAGAAGCATGACAGCACGCATGATGAGCAGCATACCCACCCGAAGGGAGCGCTAACGCAACGTGCCAGGCAGCCACAAACGGCGCAGCCCTACCTCAACCTGCCGCCAGCCAATCTGCCTACCTGGAAGGGGTCAGTAGCGATTGTAGGCGCCCGCCTGATTGACGGCTCCGGCGCCGATCCACTTGACGACGCGACGCTGATCTTTGCAGGGGAGCGCATTGTGGCGGTCGGGCGCAGTGGCGCCATCACCGTGCCAGCCGGGGCGACGGTGATCGAGGCGCACGGCAAAACGCTGATGCCCGGCCTGATTGACTGCCATGTACATTTCCGCGGGCAATGGGGCTATGACCTGCTGCGCGACCTGCTCACTCCGCCTTCGCTCAGTACTCTTTAAACCGTTGCCAACGCCCGCGCCACACTCGAAGCCGGTATCACCACCGTGCGCGACGCTGGTGGGACACCCGCCGCCGTCAAGATCGCTATCGAGCGGGGCATCTTCGCTGGCCCACGCATGCTGGTGGCCGTCTCGTTTCTCTCGCAGACAGGCGGGCATGGCGATTCATTCATGCCCTGTTGTATCAACCTCGGCGACAACCTGCCGTCCGACATCCCCTACGGTGTGGTGGATGGTGTAGACGCGATGCGCGCCACCACGCGCCGCGTGCTGCGCGCTGGCGCCGACTGGATCAAGCTCTGCACCAGCGGCGGCGTCCTCTCGCCGAACGACGATCCGCACCATCCCACGCTGACCATCGACGAGATCCGGGCCGCCGTCGAGGAGGC
>JBDTAI010000359.1:0-3671 GCA_039924685.1 Ktedonobacterales bacterium | reverse complement strand
AACCGTGGGGTGAGCGTGCGCGTGTTGCTGGAACAGCATCCCTATGGTCAAGGCGCCACAAGTCCGCAGCAGACACTGGACGAGTTGCAGGCGGCGGGCGTGCAGACCGAGGGAGCCGATCCCGCGTTCCATTATACCCACGAGAAGGCGCTGATCATCGATGGCGCCACGCTTTATGTCATGTCATGCAATCTGACGCGCTCAGGTCTGGGAGGCAGCAGTGGCTATACCGCCGACCGCGACTATGGTGTGATCGACACCAGCGCGCCCGATGTGGCCGAGGCGCAAGCGATCTTCAATGCCGACTGGAACCGCACGACGCCGACGCTGACCGATGCGAATCTCGTCGTCAGTCCAGTGAATGCGCGCGCCAAACTGACAGCCTTCATCAACGCGGCAAAGCGCACGTTGTCTGTCGAGGATGAGGAGATGTACGATCCTGCCACGGAAGATGCCTTGATCGCGGCGGCCAGGCGTGGGGTGAATGTGCAGGTGGTGATGCCAGCGCCATCCGGCAGCGCGTCGGGCGATCCCGATGTGGCGCGGCTGGAGCAGGGCGGTGTGCATGTGCGCTATATCTCCACGGTTTATATGCACGCCAAGTTGCTGATCGCCGACACTGCCGAGGCGTTCGTCGGCTCAGAGAACTTCTCGGCCAACTCGCTCGACGACAACCGCGAACTGGGCCTGCTGATCGCCGATCCCTCCGCCATCACCACGCTCGGCCAGACCTTCGCAACTGACTGGCAGAGCGCGCAAGTCGCGGCATGAATAAACTGGGCGCTCTCGGCATTGAAATGTCGGAGTACGCAGTCTGGGGCGGACTGAAGTCCGCTGGAATCCTCAGGCGCGATAAGCGCCAATAGCGCCACATCTGTGTAGCGGCGTGCACCGAACACCCGTTGCGCCGAAATACACCATGCAGGTTATTGAAGAGAACAGGAGCATACAGCGATGGTGATCGAGATTGCGCAGTTTACGGCGCAGCCAGGCAAAGCGGAAGAGTTGCGGACGGGACTCCTGCGTGGGCTGACGGTAATCCGCCAGTGGGAAGCCTGTGTCTCCGCCGAGGCGCGTCGCCGTGTGGAGGATGCTAACATCTTCAATTACCAGATCGTCTGGCGCTCGCTGGCGGACCATCAGGCGTTTCGCGCCTCACCGCTCTTCGCCGAGTACCGCAGCCACATCAACGGCCTCTTCGTCGAGCCGGTGGTCATGTACCACTACGAGACACTGAGGGAAGAATCGTAACTCAACCGATGAACTCCTGTAGCTGTCCGGGCAGCGGCTTGTTCAGCATCCTGAAGTACATGCTGGCTTTGGCGAGGAAGATCAGCAGCGCCTGAAGATAGACATCGAGCTGGAGGTCTACTGGCATCGTGAAGCCGCCACCGCGCTCAATCTGCTTCTTCATATCCTCGTCCGAGAATGCCTCGACCAGCGCCTTCATCTCATCATCCAGCGTTTGGAACCATGCTTTGAGCTGCGAGACGCTACCCTCCAGTCCGGCATCCGTGTTGGACCAGGACCACTCCTGCCGGAATGTCTTTAGCGATTCGATGTAGGAATGCTCGATGTCGCCTGATTCGCGGCACAGCGCGCCGAGTGACATACTCTGGCCGCCGGGATTGAACGCCAGGTCGGCGTCGCTCAGCGTATCCAGCAACTGCATGCGCTCGGTATGTGTGCCATCAATCCAGGACCACTTCTCCTGAAAATACTGGTTCATGTTCGTCCCTTTCGTTGGCATCGAAGTTCTTGCAGCGGCCTGTGTCGCCTCACCCATTGTACTTGATCAGGAACATATTTTCAAGCACACGCCCATGGAAGACCAGATGGCCCCTTTCCACGCATGGGAGAGGGGCCATAGGAGAAAGTGCTGGGAGTGCGGTCACGCGCCCGCCCCTGCGGCTGCCGCGACAGGTTCGCGCTCACCTGCACGGATCGGCGTGAGGGTGACGAGCGCGTTGTAGTCCGGCACACCAGCCGCAATGTCACAGACACGCCGACGGATCAGCGCGTTGCACTCCGGCCAGAACGCCTGTACGTTGCGCGGTTTGATACGGTCAACCCGCACGCGGAACTCCATGCTGGCGCCGTTGTCGCTCTGCACGCACACGCGGTCGCCTGTCTGCACACCCAGAGCCCGCGCATCCTCCGCAGACATCAGCAGACTGTCACGCCCCGCGCCGGTCATCGTGTCCGTCTGTTTGTAGACGATGCTGTTGAACTGTTTGCCGCGTCGCGTGGAGAGCGTAAACGTCCCTTCCGGCATCGCCAGCTCAGGCGGCGTGAGCGCGAAGAAGTGGCCCTTGCCGTCGGGCGTCTTGAACTGGCCATTCGCATAGAGGAAACGCCCGCCGTATTGCACCTGATCGCCCTGCTTGCGCAGCCGCTCGATGCCCGCATAATTGGGCATGACGCGCGCGATCTCGTCGCGGATCGCCTGCGCGTCGGCGAAATGCAGCTTCTCGGCGTATTCGGGATGGACACGGGCGGCCAAATCCTGAAAAATCTCCCACTCGCTGCGCGCCTCGCCAATGCGCGGCCCCGGAATCGTTGGCGAGAAGATGATGCGTCGCTCGGTGCTGGTCTCGGTGCCGCCGCCACGCTGCTCATAGCGGGTTTGCGCAGGCAGCAGCACGACCGTATCCGCCGGATCGAGCAGCATCTGCGTCGTCAGGTAGATGTCCTGGTGGACACGCAGCTTCAGCGCATCCAGCGCCTCACGCACATAGGCGGGATCGGGCAGGATTTCGAGAAAGTTGCCGCCGCTGCAATAGAGCGCATCGAGCAAACCGTCGTGCGCTGCGTCAATCATCTCGACGGCGCGCATCCCGGCTGCGGCTGGGACCGGAAAGCCCCACTGCTCGGCGAACTTCGCCGCGTTCTCGGCGTTGACCGCCGCGCCACCGGGGAAGGCGTCTGGCACCGCGCCCACCTCGGCCCCACCCTGCACGCCGCTATGGCCGCGAATCGGCACAACGCCGCAGTGTTCCTTGCCCAACCAGCCCTGCGAGAGCGCCAGATTGACAATCGCCTTGACATTCTGCACGCCGAAGCTGTGCTGGGTGATGCCCATGCTCCACACAAAGATGCCGGTGCGCGCCTGATGGATGCGTTCAGCGAAGCGCACCATCTCGGCGCGTGTGGTCCCACTGAAGCGTTCGAGTGTCTCCCAGTCCTGCGCGGCGAGCGCAGCGACCACCTCATCCCAGCCCGCCGTATGCTGCTCGATGAAGTCGTGGTCTACCCAGTCCTGCTCGATCAGATGTTTGAGCGTGCCATTGAGGAAAGCGATGTCGCCGCCGGTGTCAATCTGATAGAAGTCATCCATCAGCTTCGTGCCCATCACGGCGCTCTCTGGCACTGACGGCACCCAGTAGCGCGCCATTCCCGGCTCGTAATAGGGATTAATCACCGCCATCTGCGATCCCGCCTGCTTGGCGTAGTAGAGATACTTGGTGGTGACGGGCTGATTGTTGGCGATGTCGCTGCCGACAAAGACCAGCAGATCAGTTCCGATCCAGTCTGCATAGGAGCAGGATGAGGCGCCGACACCCACCGTCTGTTTCAGCGCAACGGAGCTTGGCGAGTGGCAGACACGGGCGGCGTTGTCCACATTGTTCGTGCCGATGCTGCGCGCCGCCTTCTGGGCGACATAGTAGACC
>JBDTAI010000358.1:0-3065 GCA_039924685.1 Ktedonobacterales bacterium | reverse complement strand
GCAGAGTGGATGGTATAGCAGCAGAGTAGGTATCGGAGCGCGGGTCGTAGTCTGTGTAGTCCCGAGAGCCATGTGGGGCGCGTGATGTATCCTCAAGCGCAGGTTGCGCTTGCGAACTGGCGATAGTGGCCGCTTGCGCATCGGGGTTGCGCTCGTCGCGCTGCTCCCGATCAGCCTCCGCAGGCGCGGTACGTACAGCGCCAGTGTCAACTGCCTGGGGCGCTGCTATACCTTGAACACCTTGAACACCCTGACCATCGCCTGAAAGCGCAAAGACACGCGTGACGCTGAACACATCGGCGCGGTGATCGCACCACTCGCTATGCCGCTGATGCGCCTCACTCACACCCTGCGCCAGCGCGCGCGTCTCCGCGTCAAGGTCCAACGTGGACAGCAGTTCCCGGCAGCGTTCGGCGACGATACGCTGATGGTGCGCGTAGGCGCGCAGGCGGTCGTCGTAGCGCTCTTCGCCAAGCACCTGAAAGACGACGCCATTGATGCGCCGTGTGACAGGCGCCGCCGCCGCTTCCATCTGTGCGCGCAACGACTCGCAGGTAGCGATGTCCTCAACCCCCATCGCCGCTAGTGCCGTGCGTTCCTGGATCTCCGTCGCCCCGCAGGCGAGCGCGACAGCCATCTCGACACTTGCCCGTTCGTCTTCGAGCAGCGCGTTGAGCGCGACAATCACGTCTGGGGTGAACTCCGCCATCTTCTTGTCCATGTTATGACCTCAGTTTCCTGGCACGACGGCGATTGCGATATGCGCTCTGACGTCGGCGCCTTCGTTATAACACTACGTCACCAGATGCGCATTTCACACAGATGTGCTCTGCTTTCCAGCGTTTTTCCTGCATCGTGATACACGCAGCGATACACGCAGCGATACACGCAGCGATACACGTATCGGCGCCGCTCATCATCCAGAGAACCGTCCGCAGTAGCTGTAGGAAATTGTCAAAACGAGCGCTTTCTACAAAACGATTATGTGATCACTGTCAGGTACTTGTGCAGGCCGCCGAAGTCTGGTATACTTACACCTAAGCCAGCGACTGACTGCTACGGTTGGTGGCGAATCGCGGGACATCCACGAACGATCCAGTGTACGTTACGGTAGTGCAGTGTGCTTGGCTTGCGGCGCGCACTTGCCTGGGAGAAAGCGCATGAAGTCACTCTTCGACGAGTTCAAGGCATTCATCCTGCGCGGCAATGTCGTCGATCTGGCGATTGCTGTGGTGATTGGCCTGGCATTTGGTGCGGTTATCGCTGCACTGGTCAAGGATCTCATCACGCCGCTGATCGCCGCGATTGGCGGTCAACCCGATTTCTCGAGGCTCGCATTCACAATCAACAAGAGTACGTTTCTCTACGGCGACTTCATCAACGTGGTGATCAGTTTCCTGATTCTCGCAGCGGTGATCTTCTTCCTGGTGATCAAACCGCTCAACTACCTGATGTCGCGCCGCAAGACGGAACTGCCTGTTGATCCCGCCACGCGCGACTGCCCCTTTTGCCTCAGCAGCATTCCAAATGCCGCCACACGCTGCGCCTTCTGCACCGCCGAGGTTGAGCCACTGGCAGCCGTCGTCAACACAAACATCAAGAACAACTAGCGCCCAAAAAACTCACATCACTTCATCAGTGGCGCATGCGGCGAGGTTGTCAAAACATCCTCGCCGCTTTTGTGTGCGCGCTGCAACAACACACGCACGAATAGGCAGATAAAGAAACAACCATACACCACAGTGTATGGCAAGATGGCAAGAAGCGAGGATAGGTGTGCTGATGGCGGATGGCGGATGGCGGAGGAGGTGGGATTCGAACCCACGGTGCTATTCGCACACGCGATTTCCAGTCGCGCCCACTAGGCCTCTATGGGACTCCTCCAGAGGGGTGCATGTCGCTTGGATTGCAGGGCAGGAAGCCCGGTGGGTGAGGTACGCGCCGACGCGCCTGTTGTCTCCCGGCATCCAGAAACGAGTGAACGCATAGCTGTCGCCAGACTATGCGTTGGCGGAGGGGGTGGGATTCGAACCCACGGAACCCTTGCGAGTTCACCGCTTTTCGAGAGCGGCGCCTTCAACCACTCGGCCACCCATCCGCCGTGTAGTATAACACACGTCACTCGCGCCCGCAAGCAGCAATCTCCACAGTGGGCAGCGCCAGCAAGGCGACGCGGCGCCCGATCAGCGTGCGCCGCGTCGCTGATAGTCGCCACTACCAGCCGTACCCAGCGCCTCGCGCGCCACCCCATAGGCCACTAGCAGCGCAATCGCCTCGATGAAGATGATCATGGTAATCCAGAGCCAAAGGAAGCCATACTTGATGGCGTTGGAGTAGACAAGGATCATGAAGAAGATAACCGCAGTCGCAAGCGGCATCGACGCGCACATTGCCACAACCAGCAAGCGCGTCAACGCATCGTACACAGGATACTGATGATTTTTCGGAGCCTTATAGCCCTGGCCAGGTTTCAGGCGTGGAATCTGGACGTACACGCGCTCCGGCGTCGCGGGCGCGCTGCTCGTCGAATCTGCCGCAGAGTCTGTCGGGGGGTTGGTCATGGAAGCTGAAGTTTCCGCACTCATGAAACTGTCCCTCATTGGTGATTCAGGGATGGTTTGGCCCATGCGGTTTACCCGGCGCCATCCGCACCATCCGCAGTGAGGACGCCACGCGGCCGCACTCGCTCAGAGTGTAGGGCGCCAGCGGCCATGCGTCAAGCCCTTCGTCAAGCCCTTGCCTGATAGCGTCTGCCTGATAGCGTCTGCCTGATAGCGCCACTGTCTGGCTACGTGTGGCTGGCATCGTCGCTGCGTGTGTGCGCCGGTTGATCGGGATCGGCGAAAAGTTGCGCGAGCACACGCATCGTCACGTCCGGCGGAATCTCATCGTATTCTGCCAGCGAGCGGATGCGCGAAACCAGGTGATGAAACATCTTGTCCACCAGCCGCTGGCCCAACTGCTCCACCACGGCGCGCTCGGCGTCGGTGAGCTGCGTCAGTTGGCTGAGCGCGCGCGCCATCTCGGCCTCTTCAGAGCGATCTACATGGCGGCGTAGCGCCGCG
>JBDTAI010000357.1:0-4838 GCA_039924685.1 Ktedonobacterales bacterium | reverse complement strand
CGAACGCGGCGCCCTGCGCGACTTCGCCCTGCGTGTCACCTTCCGCGCCCCCCGCGACGACTCCCACGCACTCATCAACTCGCCCGCCGCCGAATCGCTGCATCCTCTGCGCGCCTTGCTCTATGATGATGATGTGAACCTGCTCACCAAGTTCCGGCCCTACAACTCACCAGACGACGGGTGGCTCACCCACTGGAGCGAACGTCTGCGCCAACGCTAGCGACGCGCGATACACGACAGGCAAAACCAACCAAAACAACCTGAAAGAGAGGCGCAGCCATGACAAACACAGAGCAATCCACAGACGAGACATCCAGCGCATTCGACACCATACCGATGCAGATGGAGGAGACTACTGGAGCGTCCGCGAACTGATGGCCGCGCTGCAATACACCAACTGGCGCAACTTTGCTTCGGACATACGCGCCGCCATTGTGGCCTGTGAAAGCAGTGGCCGGTCTGCGTCTGGCATGCACACTCCACTTCGCGCACCGTCACCACATCTTCCAGTTGCACATAGCGCAGCGTCGCCTCAATCGAAGCCACCCACACCGCGCAGCCAGGCGTAAACCGGCGAATACGTCCACGCGCATAGAGATTACTGTAGTGAACCAGCCAATAGGCGCCGGTCTCGCCACGCGGCGGCCAGGCATGCAACTCCTCGCCGCGAATATCATTCATCTCATGCGTAAACCCGTTGAGCGTCAGCGCGATCAGCCGCTCATGCGAGAGCCGCCTCACCACCAACTGCGTCAACCACGACTGCGAACGATGCTCCCGCGAAAGCTTCGTGCCCCGATCACTCCAGCGACGCAACTGTCCATCCGGGTCGCCCGGCGCCGAAAGCTCCACCGCCTGATTCAGCAGACTCAGCGCCATCGCCGGAACCTCACGCTCTTCGTCATCCGGCGGCCACGCGCCTGGCTGGCGATAGCGCGCCAACCCGCATCGCTGATCAGCGCCTCCCTGCGATCAACCCCAATCATCTCACGCGCTGCCTGCAACACCTGTCGGAAATGCGCATTCTTCGAGCGCAACACACGCGCAACGCGCGCCTCCAACCCCTGGGGCAGCCGCCTGCTCCAGCGCCAGCGTATGCAGTGATAGCGTTCTATCGCGCATCATCCCTGGCAGCGTCGCCCAGGCCACCTCCAACGCCAGTCGTTCTTCACGCTGTGGCGCTGGCAAGTTCGTTTCTGGTTGGCCCGGTTGGCTCATCGGCTTGCCCGTTGCGCCCGCGCGCTGTGGCCCACCCAACGTGGCAAAGGGGAGCAACGCCACTGGCAAACGCCGCCCGCGCCGCTCGGCCAGCCGCTGCAACAGCCGTGTCATCACCACATCCGTCGTGCGGCTCTGCCAGTCGCCCTGCCCCAGCAACACTGCCTCCGGAGTCAGTGGCTCGCGTATCGCCCGTTCCAGCGCCTGATAGGGACTGGTCGCCACATACACACGAATGTCCGCCAGGGTCAGCGCCGCTGCCACCCGCTGTCCACGTTCCTCATCCGCATCCACCAGCAACACGCCTGGATGCAGCGTCACCTGCGCGGCGCCACCGCCCATCCACTCGCCTGCCGCTCCCATGCTTCCCATCGCTGCATCCCATTCCACGCCAGCGCCGCCGTCGTCAAAAAGCTGCTCTCGCGGCTGATCATCCAGCGCCCCACCGTCGTCTTCTGCACGATCAGCGTCAGCCCGCTGGGAATGGTGGGGGTATGTACGCGCCAGAGTTCGAGGACATACTGCTGCCGGTTGGTCGCAGGCGTCAGGCTGGCGTCACCTACCGGCGAGTAGCCGCACTTGTTCGCCTTGCCCAGGGCAGTGTCAAGCTGCGTCAAACGGTTGATCACCTGCTGACCACTGAACGACCCGGTGGCCGTCGGCGCCAGCGGCGTCGGGTCTACCTGTCCCACCAACAATCCATAGTTCTGCGTCGTGAACGCCGTACAGGTGAGCGCCGCCAGATCGTTCGGCGTCAACGGCCTGATCGCCTGCCGCAACAGATTCGACGCCTCATATGCCCCCGCGCCCACCACCAGCAGCAGCAACGCCAGCGTCAGCGTCAATGCCAGCGCCGATTGCCGTGGTTCGCGTGGCGACGCCATGCGGCCGGCATCAGCGCCCGGTTGCCCTGCTGCCGCAGATTGCGCCGGGTGTCCACCCGCTCGCATATATGGCCGCGCGCCAGCCTTCGCGCTCACCACCTATCGTCTCCCTGCTTGTTCTGCTTCTCTGCTCTGCCGCAGTCATACGGTGTTGCAACCATAGCCTCTAGTATACGGCTATTATACGGCGCAACACCTGCATTCGGCGCGAACATCACCCAGGGAGACTAACAGCAGCCACGCAGCGCATCAACGACCCAATCGGGCCATAACTTGGCCACACCATAATCCACCATACTCCGCCATAATCCACCATACTCCGCCATACTCCGCCATCAGCACTGCGCCACCCCACCAGCGCGCAAAAACCCGTCTATACGCGCCCCAATCGCGTCACGCACCCGCCGAAAGACCGCCAGCCGCTCCTGCTCCGTGCCGGTGGCCGCGCTCGGATCGGGGAACCCCCAATGCTCATGCCGCCGCGCGCCGGGGAAGAACGGACACTCCTCCGCCGCCTCATCACAGACCGTCACCACCAGATCGAACACCTGCCCAGCGAACGCATCGAGGCTCTTCGCACGGTGGCCCGCCGCCGCGCTGATGTCAATACCTACCTCCGCCATTGCCCGCACCGCCAGCGGATGCACCTCACGCGCATGTGTCCCCACGCTGAAGGCCGCATAGCGCCCGCCTCCACGCGCCTGCAAAAAACCCTCCGCCATCTGCGACCGCGACGAATTGTGCGTGCAGAGAAACAGCACCCGCTGCTGCTCAGCCTGCTCTGAACGCGCCGTGCGCTCACTCTCCATCAATTTGCCCTTTCAGTCTGGAAGATTTCCCAGGTTTGTCAACTGAACACCTACTCCTCTACGCAACTCATCAGATGTGTCGTAGGCAATTGATAATAGGTCGTCGGTACAACGAGCGAGCTTCAGCCGCCCACCTCCATGCATCGGGCTTTATGTTGTTGAACAACATGAGCGGGTACTCCATATGTTGCCCGATGTTGCGCGCCGAGATTACCCGTGGTCTTCAGGCCACCAGCCACCACGCGATCCGTTACCCGATGGAGGCGCCAAACACCATCAAGGCCGCGAGTGGGCGCCAGCGGTGAGGCCCGCCTGCCGCAGCCAGCGATAGAGCAACGCAGCCACCACCGCCCCCAGCAATGGCGCCGTCAGATACACCCATAGCGCCTCCCATGTCCCGCTTGCCAGCGCCGGACCCAGTGAGCGCGCCGGATTCATCGAAGCCCCACTGATCGGCCCAGCAAACAGCGCCTCCAGCCCCACCGTCGCGCCAATGGCCAGCGCCGCCGCCTGTCCCACCGCCCGCGTATCAGTCGCCACCGCCATAATCACAAACATCAGGAAGAACGTCAGCAACGCCTCAAGTCCGAACGCCTGCCAAGCCCCGCCAATGCTAGCGCCAATAGGCAATGTCGCCCCCAGCCGCGCCACATCGCCCAGCAACAACCGCAACGTCAGCGCCGCCAGCAGCGCCCCACTCACCTGCGCCGCCCAATAGCCCAACAGCCGCCGCAATGGAAAGTGTCGCGCCACCACAAACCCCAGCGTCACCGCCGGATTGAGATGCGCGCCGCTCAGATGCCCCGTCGCATAGACCATCGCCGCGATCACCAATCCAAAGACCAGCCCCACCCCCACATGCGTCACCTGACCGCGTGAAATCTGATCAACCATGATCGCGCCGCAGCCAGCAAACACTAGCGCAAACGTCCCCACGAACTCCGCCACACACGGCGCCAGCCACGTAGGGTAGGTTGAACGCGCATCGGATCCACCTGATGGTTGGGTATCACTGACCCGTTCATATGGCGTCACCGACGCCGGAGTCGAGGTTGTCATATCCCTGTATATCCCCTTGCCGCACGTTTGCCATCGCCATCATCATCGCCATCATCAACGCTATCCTCAACGCCATCATCTTTCGCGCAAACGAAGCAACAGGCTCACCAACAGCGCACCCCCCACAAGGATCGCGCACATCACCACCAACGACCATGGAGCGCCCAGCAGCCACAACACGACCGTCGCCAGCGCCAGCCGCGCCCCGCCTACGTCATCGGCTGCGTCGCTTGTGCTGCCACCCGCTACGCCGTTTGCGCTGTACTCTCTGGCATATCCCCTCCCTGGCTGGCAGTGTCATCGGGGCCGACACGTCGGTCTTCACCCCTGTCGCCATCACCCATGACCACGCCTCCACCAGTCGCCCCGCATCATACCTCAACACGCATTGAGCTATTGACCATCGAGCTATTGACCATCGAGCTATTGCACACCAACCACTACTCTCCAGCCCGCGCAGGCGGGCTTCGCGTCGCGTAAGCGACTTCAGGCGCGGCTTCAGCCACTAGCCGTCACTCGCACTGCGCACTGACCCTCACCATGTTCCGTGCGTCGGGCCACCTTTACGCCCGGCATCACGCCCGCGATCCCTGCACCGTAGCGCGCACTGTCGGCGGCGCAATCAGTTGGGATGCAGCGGCGGCTGGCCCACAGGTGGGCATGCGCGTTCCCAGTGTGCGCGGATCAAAGAGCGCGCCCAACTCGGCGAAAAGTGACGCAATCGTATCGGTATCAAGCTGGTAATAGACCCAACGCGCATCCGAAGCATCGCGCCGGTCCTGTGTCAGCCCCGCTCGCCGCAGCACGCTCAGGTGATGCGAGACAAGATTCTCCGCCAGGCCCAATGCCCTCGCCAGTTCGCACACAC
>JBDTAI010000356.1:0-4840 GCA_039924685.1 Ktedonobacterales bacterium | reverse complement strand
GCGAAAGGGGTCTTCGGCGGCAAGGGCGAGCGGCGCATCGGGGGTCGCCAGCCGAATCAGCGGCGGCGTATCCGAGAGCATCGCGTCCATGGCGCCAGTCGGAGCGTTGATGCCAGTACTCCAGAGCGCCTGTCCGTTGGCGGTTGACCAGACCCGCGCGCCGAGCAGAAATCCCCAGGCGGCGGCGAGTGATCCCGTTGGCGAGAGGCGCAGCTCGTGCAACACACCGGCGCCAGAACGGCTGGTCTGCGAACCGAAGCGCAACTGGGTGAGCGGCTTGGCGTCGGGCAGGCTCCACAAGCCGATCTGCCCATCAATCATGCCGATGCCGACCACGCCAGCCCCACGCGCAAAGGCGCAGGCAGCCACCGGGGTCGCCGCTGGCCCTTCGAGTCGATACAGCAGCTTCAGACGTCCGGCGGAAGCTGTGCGTGAGCCGACACGCAGGGCGGTGGGCGTGGATTGCGGCGCAGAGTGCGTGGGAACCTCGCTAGGGGGCGGCAGATTGCGGCTGGCATTGTAGGCGCGGCGGCGGTCGGGGTCGCTCAACGCCTGGTAGGCGGCGTTGAGGGCGCGCATCTGCTCGTCGCTCTGGATTCCGGCGATGTCGGGATGGTAGCGCCACGCGAGCCGCCGATACGCCTGGCGGATCGTCTCCTCGTCCGCACTGGGCGCCACTTCGAGGATCGCGTAATAGTCCTGAGTTGTCTGCTCATCCGCCATCGGCGCCTGCCCCCATCATGGTTGCCCGCTCACCGGCTTTTGCCATCCATATCCCCATGCCTATTGCTAGCATACCAGCAGTATACCATGATCATGATGCGGCAAGGGCTACAACGTGTACGTGAGGGTGATTGATCGGGTTATGCGGGCGGGGGTAGACATAGGTTAGAGGTGGTGTTTTCTGGCTTTTGCCAGGAACGACGGTTTGGCCTCTGCGTAAGCCACCACGACATGCCAGTAGAGCAGGTGACGCCTGATGAACTCGAGCAGGAAGAGCGCCACGACCACTCCCGAAACGAAATTTGCGGCGCCCGGCATAGTGATTCTGCGATCTACCTCCGCGAAGCCGCCGAGCGCGCTCATCAGCGCAAGCAGCAGCAAGACGACTGTACCCACCAGGTTATACCGCTTGCCGGACTTCCGCAGAGGGGCGAGGTAGGCGAACAGGCTGGTATTTTCGGCATGGAACGCGGCGCTGCGATTGGTGAGGCCAATCGCCAGCGTCGAGAGCGTTACCATGATGGCGACGCCGATCAGCCATGCCTGCTCGTTCCGTTGTATCGCATGGTTGATGAACAATTCGAACGCGCCGACGATGAACGGGATGATGGCGTAGAACATATCAGGAACCTGCACCCAGGCCAGCGTGTCCATCGTCACCTGATTCCAGGCGGCAATCAGCAGCAGGAAGGTCGGAAAGACGAGTAGCCACTGCGTCGCCGAGAAGTGGGTATATCCACTGGCGACGACTCCGGCGAGGTCCGCCAGCGCCACGCCCTGCACAATGCTCATCAGCGTGAGCGACGTGGTTGTGGCTGACTCCTTCAGTCGGCGCAGCAGATCACGCCGGTCTTCGCCATCGCCCATCGCTTCGCCGGGTTCCATACGCGCTCCTCCTGACCGGACGGCATGACCTCACGGGGTTTCATTCAGCGGTCGGTGTCGCGCACATGCTCGAAGGGGGTGCGGCAGGCGCGACAGTAGTATTGATCGGTCAGCAGTTGCGAGCCGAAGAGCGCAAGCGGCTCGACATCGCGTGAGTGGCAGAAGGGGCAGCGAATCGCCAGCGCCCGCCCATCGTCGGCGCTCACCGGCGTGAGCGCGTCATCCCAATGTGGTGATCTATTGGGTTTTGATTCCACCTTTTCAATCTCATCTGAAATCATACGTTGACTAGCTCTTTCTCCAGCCCGCGCAGGCGCGGCTCTCGTCGCCGTCAGGCGCGGGTTTACCCGCTGGCCGGTCGCCATCCGCCAGATGTGACGCCACATGACCAGACGCCCCGACACAACTACGGCTATGGCGCCATCGCTCACACTCATCCCAGCCGATATGCTTCCGCGTCCCAGCGATCCCAGGGCAGCGGCTCCGCCAGTTGCCAGCTATCGCCCCGCTGGCGAATGGGCAGATCGAGTCCGGCGGCGGTGAACACTGGGCCGATCGTCGCCAGGAAGCGTGACCGCAGCGCATCGGGCGTCGCATCCAGCACACTGGCCGCCGCCAGCGCATCCTGCTCGCTCGCCGCGCCGGTTGGACCGAACCAGCAGAGCGTCTCTGGCAGAATGTGGCGGAGCGCCGCCTCGGTTGTTGCGCGCACTGGACCCGCTTCGCGTCCCAGCCGTCGCAGCCAGCCCTGGCCGTGTAGCGTGTGGGTGCGCTCCTCCTGCAAGACTTTGCGACTGCGCGCCGCCAGCGGCTCGAAGCTGGACGATTGCGCCGCCTGGAACACCTGGGTCAGCGCGCCGTCAATCAACACATTCGCCGCCACGAAGTCGGGCCAGTCAGTGAAATCGGCAGCCAGCGCCGCCAGCGCGGTGAACTTGGTACGTGTCTCAGGCTCGATCTCCGGTCCGACCGCGATCCCCGCTTTGGGCGCAAGCTGGCGCAGCAGTGGATAGAGCGCACGCGCGTGGCCAAGCTCATCCTGCGCCATCGCCGCCGCCGCCACACTCGACTCCAGCGTGGGCGCGCTGCTGCACCATTCGGCGTAGCGCCGCCCCAGCCAGTATTTGTTGTCCGCCAGCCGCGCGATCAGTCGAAAGACCGCCATCTGCTGATCGCCATTGTCGCCATGGGTCGCTATGGCCGCTGTATTCGTAGCAGTCGCGGAGGCCGCCGCGCCGCCAGGCTGCGAAGTCTCGTCGGTCGTCGCCATACGTTCGTCCTCCCCTGCGTCGCTAGGCATGGATCACCGTCACCAGCGCCTCACGCGGAATCACCGCCATCTCGATCCAGGCAAACTCGTCGTAGATGCTGGTCGCATAGACACCTGCGAGATCGCTATCATCCGCCTCGACTGTGCCGATCTGGCGCAACGGCTCATCGTAGGTGCGACGGGCCAGCACCAGCCACACCCGATCTGGCATCAGCCGCGCATGAGTGTGGGACGCGGGCGCTGTATGAACGGTCCTGGACTTGCCACTGGACTGCTTGATCGGTTGCTCACCACGCTTGCTCATACCGCAACTCCATAGGCTAGCAGCGCGTCGCGTCCGTCGGCGGAGAGCCGCGCCTTGGTCCAGACCGGCTCCCAGACGACCTCGAGATGCGCCGCGTGAACGCCGGGGATGCGCAGCAGCCGCTCTCGGATATCGCCCTCGATCATCTCGGTGGCGGGACAACCCATCGCCGTATAGGTCAGGCGGATGAAGGCCAGTTCGCCATCGGCGCCCAGCCGCTCGGCGCTGACGATCAGCCCCATATCCACCAGCGAGATACCTAATTCGGGATCCTCCACCTCGCGCAACGCATCCCACAGGTCGTCATGCGGATACTCGCTGTAGACGCCCGCCGGATCGTAGACAGTGGCGCCCTGCGGGGTGACTGGGGAGTTGAGCGCGGGCAGATCGCGGTGTTCGGGCGCCATCTGGGGAGCGGCCATCACAGCCCCTCCTCGCCCAGCAGTCGCGCCAGACCCTTGTTACCGCGCTGCACCACTCCGACAAACTCCTCGTTGCTGGGTCCACGCCGCTTCCAGCGTAGCAAGACATCATCCCATGAGATCGCGCCGTCCTCGAGCAGCCAGCGTTTTCTGGCTTCGTCGAAGTTCGCTGGGAACGGGCAGTCGAGGACGTAGTGCTGGTGGGCATCGTCAAAGTGCGCAGGAACGCGGAAACCTAGCTCCTCGCAGAGCGGCACAGTGGCGCTCATCCAGCTCTGGCGCAGCTGGTCGTTGCTCTTGCCCTTGAAGCCGAAGTCAAGCTGCTCGCTGTGTTTCTTCAGGTCGTCTGGCAGGCCAAACCACTCCACGGTCAGCAGGAACATCCAGTCAATCGCCTGCTGCACACGCTCGTGTTCGGCGGGGTCTGGCGCCAGCTTGCGCATCCACTGTTCGCCGTGGCGCAGGTGGAAGGTCTCCTCCTTATCCACCTTGATCAGCGCCCTCTTCCAGGGGCCGAAGGTGGTGCTGGTGTAGACATCACTGAGCAGCACATAACCGGCGCGATCATAGAAGGCATTGGCGACGATCAGTTCATACCAGCTATCCAGCGGCACGTCGAAAGCGTAGGGATACTTCCACTTCACCGGATCGCGCCGGTAGATCAGCGCCTCGGTATCCACCCCCAGGTCGCGCAGCAGGCGATAGGCGATATGCGCGTGGCTCAGTTCGTCCTGGATGATGGCGATGGCCGAGCCGAAGGAGTTGATGTTGGGCGCATGGCGGGCGGCGTGCAGATAGGCGGGCGCGCTGATCAGTTCGGTATCGGCGGAGACCGTCAGGATGCGCTTCATGCCTTCGAGATAGTCGGGACTCATATGCTCGACGCCCTCGATCAGCCGATGCTCGCGGATGCGTTCGAGCACGGCGGCATTGTCGAGCGCGGGCTGCATAGGCTGCGGAGTGGCCGTGGCCGTGGCCGTGGTTGCCTGCATTGGCATATCCTCCCCTCAGAGGCTTCTACGTATCGGACAGTTTCGGACGGCGTGGAATCGTGTTGGATCGTGTTGGATGGTGTTGGATCGTGTTGGATGGTTTCGGACGGCGTTGGATCGTGTTGGGCGCGGCCAGTGACTTCAGACAACGGTGAGAGTATACCCCATCTGGTCGCTGATCGGCGCAATCCATATCTCCATCGATCCATATCTCCATATGGAGATATGACTCTTGTTCTGTATT
>JBDTAI010000355.1:0-17946 GCA_039924685.1 Ktedonobacterales bacterium | reverse complement strand
GTGCAGCGGTCCTCAGTCACAGTTATAATCCCCGCGCAATCTGGGAGGCTCGCATCAATGGTGAGATCGTCGGCGAGACGGCCCTCAACGCGCTGGTGGCCGCACACTATAAGACGCCGATTGCGCTGGTGACGGGCGATCAGGTGACGGCAATTGAGGCGCAACATCTGGACCCCGCGCCACACACGGTCGAAGTGAAACGCTCGATCTCACGTTTCGCCGCCGAGAGCCTGCATCCCACCGTGGCCTGTGAGCGCATTTACGAAGGCGCACGACAGGCGCTGACCGAGCGCAAGCCTGCCAGCGCGCCGATCTTCCCGCCACGGACGCGGGTGGAACTGACCTTCCTTACGACGGATATGGCGGAGATGGCGGCCTGGCTCCGTGGTGTAGAGGTCGTCGAGGGACAGCCACGCACAGTGGCCTTCAGCGGCGACAACACGCTCGACCTTTTCCGCACGTTCGTCACCGTCGTAATGCTCACCCGCGCGCTGGTGGAGTAGATCAATCAGTTCAGAAAGCAGTGTGGAATCGTGTCGTATCCATCCCTTGACGAGATGAGGGTATGGGTATCTCACTTATTCGGGTGTTTCTGCCGAATCGGGCCCATTTCCAGACGAACTGTACAAGTGCTAGGTCATCACTTGCAATTATCATATCGTCGTGTGTATACTTGATGACGGAAGCGGGCATACCAGTTGCCGCTTCCGCCATCCCTCGATTTCATCCCCCCTTTTAAGGTCAGGAGGCATATATGGCAGTGATTCTTGTTTCCACAACTGTATGGCTCGTGACCTCGGATGCGAACGGACGATAACGCCGTAGCATGACTTGACATGCGGGCGTCTAGCGGACGCCCCTACAGGCGAGTCCCTTCCACATGCCGTCACCTATGCGCTATAACAACCTGATCGGGTCGTCTGCGTTTCGTCCGCTGGGATTACCCGTGGCCTTCAGGCCATGAGCCACTCCAACGATCCAGCGCCTGACGGGTTGTCGAAGAACGTCTGCGTGATGGCGCACAGTCTCACGAGCCAACACCTCCATCGCACACTACCGCATGATCGCGCCTTGCCATTCCCTGCCCTCTGCGCAGTGGAGTATGGGGCGCTACCAGGAGAGTACGGCTTCGTGAAGATCAAGCATTTCGATCTGGATACCAACGACATTCTTGCCGAGTTGGCCAACCTCAACGACACATCCGACGGCTCGGTGAACTACGAGTTACCACGACAGCGCAGGCGCGCGAAACGCCAGGGCGCTACAACGGCAGACGACAACTCAGGCGCCCCCAAGAGCAGCTATGAGAGCAGTTCCGAGGTGCAACGCTGGCTTCGCGAACAGGAGATCGAGGAGAGCGGCGTCAAGTCGCCGTTCGATCCTGCCTTGCTGGGGTCACAGCGCGACCGGCCCTGGGTGCTGTCCTCTCTCAACGCGTTCTATGAAGACGACCTGATCAGCGACGTGCTGCATGTTGTCAAGAGCGGCAAAGAGGCGACGGTCTATTGCTGCGCCGCCCATCCTCGTACCGGATTCGCCCACGCTGCCGTGAAGATTTATCGTCCGCGCATGTTCCGCAGCCTGAAGAACGACGCCATCTATCGTCAGAGTCGCGGAATGCACGACGACGAGGGCAACACCGTCTTTGGACGACGCAGTGCGCTGCACGCGATGCGCAAGACCGAGAAGGGGCGGCTGACACAGGTGGCCCAGTGGATCACCTACGAGTTCGAGACACAGCAACTGCTACATGCGGCGGGGGCAGATGTGCCGCGTCCGCTGGCGCAACACGGCAATGGCGTGCTATGGAGTACATTGGCGAACCTGGGCATGCGGCGCCGAAGCTACGTGAGGTGGAGCTGACGCCGAAGGAGGCGCAACCGCTCTTCGAGCGTATCCTGCGCAACATCGAACTGTGGCTGGCATGCGACCGCATCCACGGCGACCTCTCGGAGTACAACATTCTGTACTGGCAAGGCGCAGCCATCATCATTGACTTTGCGCAGGCGTTGGACCCACGCCACGGCCTGGGCTACGGCGCTGACATGTATGCCCTGCTGGCGCGCGACATCGCCCGTGTCTGCCGCTACTTCGCCCGCTATGGGGTCGAGGCCAACGCCGAGGAGATAGCCCACACCCTCTGGAATCGCTACGAAGCGGGCGAGCTGACGTGAATTCACTCCGACCTCTCATCCCAAGAGAGTGGGCGGCGCTGGAGGGAATACGGGAGGAATGCGAAAGCCGACGACGCCTGCTGTCGTCGGCTTTCGGGCGTTAGCTACGTGGTGGAATATATTGCACTGCCCAGTGGTTGCCGTCGGGGTCGTCGAAGTACACAAATGACCCCCAGGCCAGCACCTGGATGTCGCTGACATCAACGCCGCGCCCGGCCAACTCGTCGTGCGCGGCATGAATATCGGAAACGACTATCTGCAAGCCCTTCACACTGCCGGGCGCCGCATCGGTGAGTCCTTCGCCGAAGGCAATGGAGCAAGCTGAGCCGGGTGGTGTCAGTTGCACGAAGCGGAGGCTATCGGTCACGCGCTGGTCATGATCCGCATGGAATCCGACCTTTTCAGTGTAGAACGCCTTTGCGCGGTCCACATCCGACACAGGGAGGATCACCAGTTCGAGTTTCCAGTCCATGTTGTGCCTTTCTTCTTCAAGTGAATGGTGTAGAGGCGAATGTCACCAGTACAGTGAGAACAGCCTATTCTCCGCAATTCATGGTACAACACTTTACTCAGATTGAGTCCCGCTGAGGAGGAAGGCGGAGTTACGCTACGCACACCTTCTGGGCAGATCGCTATTGGCGCCGTCGGCGAGCATGGCAGGCACGCAACCTGCGAACGAGCGATTCTGTCTCTATCGTTGCGTATCTTCCATCGGGCGCTTGCCTGCCACGCATCCTCGCGTGTTCGCGGTTATGTTCGTCGGGAGGGAGCAGCAAGAGCAGCGAGAGAAAAACAGGGAGCGGGAAGGAACATAGCGCCGTGCCGAGCATACCCACCGAAGAGCCGCCGACGCCCACTTCAACGCCCAAATCAACGCCATCCCCTGCCTCACAATCGCAACTGAAGCAAACAGGGCAGCATTTGCAACAGTACCCGCGCCCGCAACTGCGCCCCGCTGGTACGCCGATTCGCCATCCCACCAGTCGGTCGTCTGCATCTGTACAGTCACAGCCGCCACGCAGCGCCAATGCCGCCGGACTCTCTGGCACGTTGCGGCATCTCAGTGCAACCGTCTTCATCAACCGCGACTTCGGTCTGCTCTGGTGGGGACAGGTCATCTCAAGCGTCGGCGACTATGCCTGGGATACCGCGCTCATCCTCTGGATCGCCTCCTACCTCGCGGCGGGGCAGCCCTGGGCGCCGCTCGCTCTCAGTGGCGTCATCCTCGCAGCAGCGATCCCGCAGATTCGTCGTCGGCCCTCTGGCGGGCGTCTTCGTGGACCGCTGGGACAAGCGCCGCACAATGATCGCCATGACCGCGCTCCCGGCGATCTTCGCCGCCCTGCTGATCCTGCCGGTGGCGAACCGCTCGCTGCCGGGAATCGGTCATGCGCAGTTGCCGCTGGCATGGCGGCTTGGCGTCACCTACATTGATGTCGCGTTGATCACGATCTGCGCGCAGTTCTTCATTCCCGCCCAGTTTGCCCTGATCAAAGACATCGTACACGACGACAAGCAGGATCAGGCGCTGGAGACGAGTCAGGCGATCCAGGGACTCGCCATCATCATTGGGCCGCCGCTCGCCGCCGCGCTGGTCTTTGGCCTCGGCGTGCAGTGGGCGCTGTTGCTCAACGCACTCTCCTTCGTCGTCGGATTTATAGCCGTTCACGCCATTCGCACGCCAAAGTCCGCCAGCAGCGTCGCCCCTGGCGAAACTGGGCATTTTTCGCGCGAGTTTCCCGCGGGCTTTGGCTACGTCCTGCGCCATACCATCCTGCGCACGATCCTCGTCTCTGAGATATTGACCTGGCTGGGCTTCGGCGCGCTGCAAACGCTGGGATACTTCTTCATCACCGAAAATCTGCACACGCCCGCCAGTGACTATGGCCTGTTCGGTGCGGACTTCGGTGTGGGAGCCATCATAGGCGCTCTGCTCGTCACCTTCTTCGGGCAGCGCATCGGCCTCGCCCGCATGCTCTGGATCGCGCTGGTAACATCCGGCATCTTTGTGATCGTCATGTCGCATCTCACCAGCTTCTACCTTGCGCTGGGCGCGGCGTTCCTCTTTGGTGTCTCCGCGACAGCGATCATCGTCACTGCTGGCCCGCTGGCGCTGCATGCCACCTCGCGCGAGTTTGTTGGGCGGGTCACTGCCGTGATCAATCCGGTTGGCAAGCTGGCCGCACTGCTCTCCGTGATCCTCGCAGGCTTTCTCGTCAGCACGGTGCTGCGCGGCTTCCATGTCGTTCTACTTGGCGTTACCTTTGGTCCGATAGACACGGTTTTCAGCGGTATGGGGCTGCTGGCAATCGCCGGTGGCCTCTACGCCCGCACCAGCCTGCGTGATCTGATTGCGGGAAACACTGTGGATGCTGTGGATGCTGTGGATGCTGTGGATGCTGTGGATGCTGTGGATGCTGTGGGTGCTGTGGGTGCACAGGGGGATGTACAGGACGCTACGGAGGGCGCCAGTCACACTGGGTCTACGCCATCCACAGCATGCGGGGCAGATCGCCGTCGATAGCGCTGGCGAAGGGCGCGTAGTCAGCATAGCCGGTGACACCGGAGCCGTTGTGCAGCAGGCGCGCATCGCGGATGGGTAGCAGACCAAAGCGAATCTTGAGCGCGAGGATGCGCTGCGCCGACTGGGCGATGCGGGCAGGCGTGATCTGGCCCGCGTCAATCGCGGCGTGGATGGCGGCGATCATGCCGCTCATCGAGTTGGTGTCGAACGCGCCTTCCAGCAGATCATCGCCCGCCTCGATGGCCAACACCCCTGCCTGGGGCAAGGTATAGCGCAGCGCGATCCCCTGCATATACAGGCTGTCGGTCATCACCACACCCTGGTATCCAAGCTCGCCACGCAGCACGCCATTCACCAACTTTGGCGAAAGTGTGGCAGGCATGTTGGGATCAATCGCATTGACCAGCACATGCGTCACCATGATCATACCAGGGTTTTCGGCGACCAACTGGCGGAAGGTAGCAAAGTTGGTAGATTCAAGCTGCGCCTGGCTGTCGGTGATGGTGGGCAGCGCCTTGTGCGGGTCGAGTATCACGCCGCCGATGCCCGGCCAGTGTTTGAGTGTGCCGGCGACGCCGTGACTCTGCAAGCCATTCAGGAAAGCGCCCGCCATCTGGGTGACGACAGTGGGATCGCTGCTATAGAGGCGTGTCGTCTCGATAGAACCTGCGCTTCCACGCACATCGGCGACGGGGGCAAGGTCGGTGTTGATGCCAAGCTGCGTCATCTCCTGCGCCGCCTGCATTCCCTCATTGTAGGCGTTCTGCGCATTCCCGCTGGCCCCCACATCCTGCGCGGCTGGCAGCGGCTGGTCGAAGTGCAAAAAGCCAAGCCGGTCTACCAATCCGCCTTCTTCGTCCATCGTCACGAGCAGCGGGATATGCACATGGGCCTGGATGGCGGCGATATAGGCTTGCAACTGCGCGGGGTCCTGCATGTTCTTGCCATAGATGATCAGCGCGCCAGCATGCATGCCGACCACCATATTGTCTATGTCGGGCGTGTAGGTCTTGTAGTAGGTCTCGATCAGGAACATCTGGCCGATCTGTTCGTCGAGCGACATCTGCGACACATCATACGCCGCCGTCTGCTGCATAAGCGCCTCGTGTTCCTGCGCCGCCAGCGCGGCGCGCACCGCCGCTGGAACCCCTGGCGCATTGTTGGGTGTCTGCGTCCCCGCTGCGCCCGTCGCTGTGGGGTGAGTCACGCTTTTGCCGCCAGCGCATGCCGCCACCACCAGCACCGTTAGCAGCAATGTTGCCTGCCAGAGCCATCCTCGCGCTCCTGACGCTATTCGTGGGCGCCACCTCTGCCTCATCCCCATATTCCTCTTGCCATCCTCATATTCCCCTATTCATCCGCTACACCGAAACGACCACCCATAAAGTATCGCACAGGCGTATGGTGAACTCCCCCTTTGTAGATACAACGTTGACAACGGCAGTGTTGTTTCGATGTAGGCGTTTGCGCTGGGAAGTTCGCAGATGCTTGACGTAATTCTACATCGCTGCTAGGGTTGAGTGTGTGACGCTGGCAGACAGGAGTACTGGGTGTTGGGAGGTGGTGAGCGATGCGCGAAGATATGGTGACGCCGACAACAGCACGGCGGCTCGCGCAGGAGGGCGTGCGCTGGGAGCCGCAGATTGGCGACTGGTGCAGTGTGCTGGGCGCAGCGCACATCGGCGAAGGGCAGGCCGGACTCTGGCTGGTGGCTGGCATTCTGCCATATCCTGACGGCTTGACCCAGCTTCTGCTCGTGGACGCCGCCGGACAGTGGCCGCAGGGGCGGGTGGCGCTACGCGACTGCCTCTGGCTGCCCACAGCAGGCAAACTCAAAACGTGGCTACGCTCACGTGGATACCGTGTCGCCACCAGCGAATCCGCCGCCGCGCTGCTGGGTGGCTCAGGGCTGCTCTCTACCCATGTCTGCCGCCTCACGCGCACAGGTGATTCGCTGCCGGTGGATGGCGAGGGAATGAACGAGGCGGAGGCAGTGGCGGTGGCGCTGCTGCATACCCTGGGAGCGCAAACCGCCGATTCGTCGCGCCTCGCGTGGTAATACCATCAGCGTAGCGCGCAGCTATTGGCTTGATTGCTCCACTCCTGCTGAAGGATATAGCGGTGGCCGTGAGCCAGTGTGACATTCGCACCATCCGACTGCACCGCGCCGAACGTGTAGGCGCACAGGTCGCCGAGCTCGCCCTGATCGGGATTGTGGCCGTCGTACCATGCGTTCAGGTCGGCGTCGCTCACCGACTCGAACTGCTCATGCGAGATCACGTTGATGAGGGCGTCGGCCACACGGTCCCCATACGGGATCGGATGCGCATTGAACTCCGAGATGTCGGCGCAGCCGTTGGTATCACTGATGTAAGCGTAGATTTCTTCGCTGCTGGGATCGTCGGCGCCAGCGCCATAGGCGCTGTGATAGCCGCAGAAACTCCTCCCCACTCCCGCTCCACGTTGCCCACTATCCTGATTTTTCTGCGGCGCCGCATGGTCGAACGAGCAATTAGGAGCATTGTCCGATCGCCTGCTGGCGCACTCGCGCACGCCATACCCCGTGAAGACGAAGAATTCATGGGTTGGGCCAAAGGTCCAGCCCTTGGCCGTCTGCGCCTGCTGGATCGCGGCGGTGATGTCGTCGTCGTAGAGCGGAGCTTCGTTAGTGCCTGCCGCTGGATAGGGTGTGGTGTCGAAGTACACACCGCCCAGCGTCGCGCGGTTACGTACCGGCCCCTGGTTGTCCCAATACTGGGTGAGCAATCCATAGAAGGATGTACCTCCGACATCCTGAAAATACTGTTCGATTAGTGTGCGGGCCTGGGTGTCGTCGGCGGCGTTTGGCTCCAGCGAGTAGCCTGCGGGCAGCCAGAAGATCAGATAGGCGGTGAAGGTGTGCATCACCAGTCCGCTGTGATAGCTGACCGTCGGGCAGTTCGCGGCACAGAGGCTCATGTTGAGCGTTATATTTGCGCCCGGTCCCAGCGTCAGGCGGTGCAGGCTGTCGGATGGGCCACCAACACAGGCGTAGTGGTCCACCGGCAGGTTTTTGAGCGTATAGACACCCTGCGCGTCGGCCGTGGCGCTGTAGGTGGTGGCAAGGTGATCCGTCTTGGCAAGGGCGGCGTCATCGTTCCAGCAGGTGACGGTAGTAAACGCGGCAGGCTTGCTGTGTCCTGTGTAGGTCACGTCGCCTTGCAGCATGGCAGGCATCGGGTGCAGTTCGGGGCAGAGTGTGGCGCCCGTCGCAGCAAGCGTAGCACAGGCGGCGATTGCGCCAGTGCTGTTGGCAGACCCGAAGTTGAGGGTGAGGTTGAGCGACGCATCGCCATTGGATGTTGGCGCAAACGTAGCGTTCATCGGGCTATAGTGCTGAGCGGTGGCGGCGCAGCTATACGCGCTGGCGCTCCGTACCGTCAGCGTGTAACTGCCATCGGCTGCCGCTTGCGTGCTGGCGCCGTTGCAGGTGACGGTGGCCGCTATGCGCGTCGGCGTGACCGTCCCAGCTTCGCGGGCGGCGATGTCATCACCATAGACGACACCGCTGATCTGCGCATTGGCTGGCTTCAAGGTGATCAACCCCAGCACGGTACGTGGCCCGACGAGCACCGTGACGCCCAAGCCAATCACCACCAGAATCGCGATCAGCGTGACGACCATGCTGACGAGAAACACACGCGCCCGCCGCCGCGCCACCTGCGGGCGCGGCGGGGGAGGAACGATCTGATTGTACGGCTGCGACCACACTCCAAATGCCTGCTTTCCAGAGAGCTTGCCAGATATGCGCCAGAGACTAGCTT
This sequence comes from Ktedonobacterales bacterium, assembly GCA_039924685.1. Lineage (GTDB taxonomy): Bacteria > Chloroflexota > Ktedonobacteria > Ktedonobacterales > JADMIN01 > JBDTAI01. Next base: position 9,445 of record JBDTAI010000355.1, on the reverse strand, counting down.
GAGATCTACTCGAGACGAAGTGGCCATTCCACAGCGTCTCCATCGTGTCTGAAGTATAACAAAGGTGGCAAGCCGACGCATCATTCGCGTTCCGCCATAGCCAATGTGTCAGGCGTATGCGCTCTGCCATGTAGCAGTGAACGACTGAATGCGGCTGTTGTATACTAGACAATGAAGCATGAAACGTCAAAGCGCCGCCAGCCTGTGTTGCACAGGCAGCCAACAGGCAGCAGGTTCTGCTACGCGGTGGAGAGACAACAGAGATGTGGAGTGGGATCAATGCCTCTATATGAGTATTACTGCGCAGATTGTCGTGGCAAGTTCGAGATGCTTACCACATTCGAGGCCTCCGAAGGGGATGTCGTCTGCACGAAGTGCCACGGTGAGCGTGTGCGCAAGCTCTTCTCCGTCTTTGCCAGCCCACGCAAGGGCGACAGCTTCGACGCGGCGGGCGACTATGGCGAAGGTTTCGATGGTGGCTGCTCCTGCGGAGGAGCCTGCAACTGCCAGGATTAACCCCCAGAACTAACCTCATAGCAAAGAGAAAGACCGCCCGGCGCTATAACACCGAGCGGTCTTTTCAGTACGTGATTCAGCCCATCACTGGAACGTCGCTAGCCAGCAATGAAGCGGCCAAAGAGGCGGCTAATCAGCGATGCGCCGATGAAAGTGGGCGCCCACTGGCCCACGAAGAGACCCTGGTCGCGGCGTCCCATGCTGTGCAACACCACCGATGAGAGAATCGAGCCGAGGCAGGCGGAGAAGAACGACCAGCTCGCCACCTCGGTCGTCAGGTTGGTCTGCACACCCCGATGGCCCAGCATCCGCGAGAGCGCGCCCATCGCTAGGAAGGTTGGCGCCCACTGGCCAACAAACAGCGCATCGGTCATGCGGCCACTCAGCCGCAACGCCGCCGCGCCAACAATGCTGGCGCCACAGGCGCCCGTCAGAATCCAGCCACCGAGCGCGAAAGGCGGTGAAACGGGACTGCGCACCGCAGCAAACGCCCGGCTGCTGAACAAACGGTCGCCGATGTAATAGGTCGCAACACCACCAGCAGCGGCGGCGCCCGCCGCCACGCCGATCTGCGCCATCAGCGAGCCTACCGAGGTTTGCCCCTGTTGATTCACGACATCAGCGCGCTGCACACCCGTGTTGCTCCCAGAGACCGTGCGCTTGAAGTTGTGAAGATCCTCATGCACCTGACGCTTCGTCGTCTGCGTAATCTTGTCGAGCTGCTTGCCAATCTGGCCCGCTGGTGGCGCATATTCCAGGCGCAGACGCACCTCAGTCTTACTACCGTCCAGCGCATTGAAGCTCACTGTGCCAGTATTGTACGCGCCGTTGACACTACGCCACGAGATGCGCTGTTGTGGGTCACGCTCGATCACGTCGGCATCCCACTCCTGCTTGATGCCAAAGATGCGCGCCACCCAGTGATACCTGTCACCGCCGATGGGTGTCACTTCCTCGACGTTATTCATGAACTCCGGAAAGCGGGTGAAGTTGTTCCAGCGGCCATAAACCTCTTCGAGAGGCGCCTGTACCTCAACACTATCCTCAAACACGAGGCGATTGCCGGTTCCCTGTTCGACAGGGCTTGTCTGGGCCATTGTTCATCCTCCGAACTGATAGCAACTGCTAGCAACTGCTAGCACCAGTTTCCACGATTGATCGCTGTTGATGTGTAGACTCGCTTGGCTCGTCGGTATGACGGAGCGATTGTTAGTTGTTTGCCTCTTGGCTTGTTTGCCCGTTTGTTTGTTTGCCGGTTTGCGCGAGCTGGCGAGGTCCACCATCCGTTGTATGCGCCGCACGGATCATGCCACCGAACCATGCCCCACGCCTGCTTTAGGCCTGCCTTATGCCTGATGAGCGGGGCGCAGTTCGATCTGGCCATTCCGCTCACGTACTTCGTAAGCGGGCTGATTGCAAGCGGCGGGACCATTGAGCACATGCCCATCGGCAAGCGCGAAGCGTGAGCTATGCCAGGGGCAGACCACGCATCCCTCTTCGAGTTGACCCTCCGCCAGCGGCCCACCCAGGTGTGAGCAATCGTTGGCCAGAGCATAGACCTGACCATGCTGGCGGGCGAGGCAGACTGGCACGCTCTGGAGCGTGATACCCTTCAACTGCCCTTCCGCCAGATCATCACTCGCCAGCACGCTGGTAAAATCGCCAGGCGGCAGTTGCTCCGGCGCATGGTCAACACCGATGCGGTGGGTATAACTCAACTCGCCTCCGATGTACCCGGAAACGGTGACGCCAGCATAGCCCAACAATCCCATCCAGAAGCCTGCCCGCCGCGCGCCCATCTTGCGGCAGATCAGCGAGGTGGTATAGAGCGCCGTCACCGCAGTGTTGAGCGTCGCATGTACCAACCCCAGCCGCCGCGCCTGCCCGTCGGTATATTGCCACTGGGTCAGACCCGTCGCCGCAGAACCAACGGCCCCCACCAGCCCAATGATCAGCGCGGCATCGGCGCCGGTCGCGTATCGCTGGGCCGCTTCACCGGTGTTCAGCGCTTCAAATGCATCGAGCGCCATCGTGACCGACCACGCGCCGATGGGAATCGACACCAGCATCGGATGCAATGGGTGACCAAGCCAGACGCCGTTGAGAAAGTCGTCAAGCCAGCGTCCCGGCTTGCCGCCTGCGTTGATCGCGCCGCTCACGGCGCGTTGGGTCGGCTCACTGGCCGCATCGAGCCATTGTTGCCGTTCGAGAACCTCCATCGCGTTCTGTAGCGCCATAGCTGTTGCTTCGCCTCCGCTCCAGGTTTCTTTGCGATTCGTCCAAGAGTTTTTCGGGACTCGTCCAGGGGCTTCCAGCTTCGCCGTGTGTTCCACAGCCCTCCGCGCCCTGTACATCTTTTGCATGTGCACTGTTCAGGCCATAGAGGCGCAGGAACAGTCTCCTTCTCTCACCGCATGTCCTATGCCGCACAATCAAGCCATCAAAATCAGCAGCAGAACAACACAGGTCAACAGGCGTCTCCCTTGACGAAAACCATCTTTCGGCGCAATAACATCCGTATGGATGAAGAAGCAGCAGTCCTCGCCCGCAGCGCCCCGCGCCTGGGTGATATGCCAACCGGCGAAGATGGCGAACTGTGGCGACTCGAAGGCGGCGTCAGCGCCGCACACGCCCGGCGCGAGCCTGCGCCCGGCGAGCTACGCGGGATTCAGACGCCACGCGACGACTGGCTACGGCTGCGCACACTACCCTGGGGGATTCCACTGGCAGAGTGGCCGGAGCATGGCGTCAGGCCGCTCGACGTGCGCAAGGGTGAGTCGCGCCATGAGGTGATCTTTGTGGAGGCGCGTGGACGGCGCTATGCCATCAAGGAGACCGGACCTGACGCCGCCGCGCACGAGATCCACGCCTATCAGGAGTTGCGTCCGCGTGGCTGCCGCACGCTTGAGCCAGTGGGCTATGTCCTGACGAGCGGTGAGCCGATTCCCGTTGGCGAGATGGGCGGTCGCCTTGTCTATATGTCGGGTGATGTGGGCTACTGCATCACGCGGCTGGCCGAGCGCGTGCTGCCCCAATCTCTGCTCTATCGCTACCCCTTCACCGACGCCAACAAGCGCCTGCTCTGGAACGCTATCGCCGAATTGTTGCTTGATCTGCATGAGGCAGGCGTCTATTGGGGCGATCCCTCGCTCGCCAACGTGCTGATCGATCTCAGTGACAAGCGCCTGACTGCCGTGATGGCCGACGCCGAGACTGCCCAGGTGGTCAAGGGTCCCCTCAGTGCAGGACTGCGCCAGGTCAGCGACTCGACGCCTTCAGCGAGTCGCTGACCTGGCAAGCCGAAGACATCCGGCTGGCGCGTGACTTGGGTGAGGATCAGCAACTCGTCACTGAGGGCGACGCTGACTACTTTCTGATCCGCTATGCTGGTCTGCGCGCCGAACGCGAGCGGCACAACAGCGGCGGACTGGATACCATCTTCGCCCGCCTGATCGATCTGGAGCGGCGAGTGCAGCGCCTCAACGCGCTGGGCTATGGGGTGTTGAGCTTTGGGCCACTTGGCGCCTGGGCAGTGCAACGCGCGCACAGCGAAGACGATCTGCGCCACGGGCCGCGAGAGATGGCGATGAGTGAGGATGAGTTACAGGTGGCCACTGTACGCTCCGGCTGGTATGTGCGACGGCTGCGTGAGCTGCTGGGGGTGCGCGTCTCCCGCCTCTATGCCGCGCGTATCTACCACCAGGTGAACCTGCACAAGTGGCTGATGAGCGAACGCGCCGGACGCGACGTGGGGATGGATGCAGCGGCGCGCGACTGGTATACGCGCTACCACCAGCCGATTCTTGCCTTCCTGGACGCGTATTTGCCCACGGTGGATACCAACGCGCGCTATGCCGCTTATTTGGGCATCCTCAACCATACCTGGCGCATGACACAGCGCGAGCGGCGGCTGATCCCCATCGAAGAGGGCGCGATGGACTACGCGCTGAGTGAAGGTCGGGCAGCACTGGCGGCAGATGGGGAATAACATTGTGGCGAAGTTATGGCTATGCCGGCTCTACATCAGGTCGTGAACCCCCTTCCCACGTGCAGAAGGGGGCAATCTGGCGAATACGAAGTAATATGAAGGCGAAAATCGAGGGAGAGAAGAAGTGCCACGCGCCCGGCCACAAACAGAGTGGCAGAACGCGCAGTGCGCAGGCGCCGGTCAGGAGACCCTAGACCGAAACCTTCACCTTTGGAGAAACCTGTGTGGAAAGTGTCTGCGACGCGCCAAATAGCTCCGGCGCGCTTGCCCCCAGAATGGCGGCGAGTCGGCGAGTGACGTAAGGCTGTGGCTCCTCTTGACCATGCTCGAGGTGAGCAATGGTCTCGCGGCGCAGGCCCGTGAGATCGGCCAACTGGCTGATGCTCAGGCCGCTGCGTTGCCGCACCTGACGCAATCCCCGTAATTTCATAGATCGCTTCCTCCTCATCGAGGGTGTGCCGTGATGTTCAGGACGCCATTGTCCCATCGCCACGGAGAAACGGACGACGTGCGAAACCCGCTCGCGCGCCGCTTCACAGTCTCATTCTAGCAGATATGGCGCTACACATCCACAACCGGACGGCGCAACCGCGCTCCCAGCCGCGCTTCACTGCGTGCTGAGTGGCGGCGGACACACGCCTGTATCCATCGTCCGCTCCTCGCAGGAGGGGGTCGGGGTGGGGTCTTCAGGCTGGCGCCGTTGCTGCGAAATGTCATAGTGCGATATAATGGCCACGAAGAGGTCTTCACGCGGTTGAAGCTGGAGACGCGCTACACAGTTCAATCGAGCGTACCGTGAGCTTTCTTTGAGCAATCTTTCTGAGGAGTGTGGGTGAAACGATGTTAGGCGAAAACCCTGTAACCGGCGCTGCTATTGCTGGGCAGGACCAACGATCCCTTGCGCCCTGGCGACAGGCTGAGGCGCGCAGCATCCTGCGACTGTCATTGGTGGGCGCCCTGATGGGCGTGATCGGCGCCGTGATAGCCTGGATGCTCTACCACCTGATCATGATTGTCACCAGCCTGGCCTTCTATCAACGGTTCTCGCTGCGAACTCCGCTATATCCGCCAACGGGGCAGGTGAACTTTCTGATCGTGCTGATCCCGGTTGTTGGTGGCCTGCTCGTCGGCCTGATGGCACGCTATGGCACCGACCGCATTCGCGGCCATGGCATCCCTGAAGCGATGGAATCGGTGCTGACCAACAAGAGTCTCGTCAGCCCGCGCATCGCCATCTTCAAGCCGATCTCCGCGGCTATCGCCGTCGGCACAGGTGGCCCGTTCGGCGCTGAGGGACCAATCATCCAGACGGGCGGCGCCATTGGCTCACTGATCGGGCAGGCGCTGAATCTGACAGCGGCGGAGCGGCGCACCTTCCTGGCGTGCGGCGCGGCAGCAGGCATGGTAGGCATCTTCAATACGCCAATCGCTGGGGTAGCCATTGCGCTGGAACTGCTGCTCTTCGAGTTTCGCGCGCGCTCGCTGGTGCCGGTGATCATCGCCAGCGCCGTTGCAGCCGCCTGCCGTTCGCTGCTGCTCGGTAGCGCCGTCATGTTCAAGGTCACTGTGCCAGGCATCGGCGGCCCGCTCGATCTGCTCTGGTTCGTGCCACTGGGTATCATCATCGGGCTATGCGCTGTCTTGATGAGCAAAGCACTCTACATCGTCGAGGAGTTCTTTGACCGGCTGCCGATCAGCATGATCTTCAAGCCTGCGCTGGGCGCGGTGGTGCTGGGTGTGATTGCGCTCTTCGAGCCGCGCATTCTGGGCATGGGCTACACCACCATCACCGACATCCTCAACAACCACTTCACCAACGGCACGCTGGTGGGGCTGTCGCTTGGCAAGGCGGTCGCGCTGATCGCCTCGCTAGGGTCCGGCACATCCGGCGGTCTGCTGGCGCCGATGCTGATGATCGGCGCCGCCATCGGCTCAGGCTATGGGCGCGCAGTCAAGGCAATTTTCCCCCAGGCGGGCATCAATTCCAGCATGTGCGGCGTTGTCGCCATGAGTGGACTCTTCAGCGCCGCCGCGCGCGCGCCACTGACCTCGTTCATCTTCGCCTTCGAACTAACGGGCGCGAACAGCGCAATTCTGCCACTGATGATCGGCTGCATGGTAGCCGATGTGGTGGCGCGTCAGTTCACCAATGAGTCGGTCATGACGGAGCGGCTGGCCCGCCGTGGTCTGAAGGTGAACCAGGGCTTTGAGCCGAACCTGCTGGGGACGGCGACCGTCGCCGAGGTGATGACACGCACGATTGATTCACTGGCGGCCTCGATGCGGCTACGCGACGCCCTCAAGGTGATCCTGGGCGAACCAATCGCGTTCTCGATTCTCAGCCACTATAGTCCGGCAGCGAACGGAACCAGCACAGTGATCACCGCCAGGCCAGACGGTGCGAACGCGCACGATGCCGATAACACTGACGATGTGGAGAGCGATGTCTGTGCGCTCACCGCGCGCAGTCGCTGGAGCTTCCCACTAGTGGATGCGCAGGGGCGACTGATCGGCATTGTGACACGTGGCGAGATACTGGCCGCAGCCAGCCAGCCAGAACGTCTGGCCCAACCACTCGATGATCTGGCGACACACAAGCTAGTGGTGGCCTACGCTGATGAAACGGTTGATGCTGCGCTGATACGGATGCTGGCGGGCGACTATGCGCTGCTGCCAGTGGTGGAACGCAGCGATCCGCAACGACTGGTAGGCGTGTTGAGCCGTAACGATGTCTTGCGCGCTCACCGCCAGCGTCAGTCCGACGAGAACGACCGCGAACGGTATTTCACACTGCGTCGCAGGATCACCCGCCCACAGTTGTTGCCTCTGCCAGGCATTGGCGTCCGTAGTGTGCCGGTAGATAAAGTTGTGAGCGTCAGCGATGACACAAGCGATGGCATAAGCGATGACATAAGCGCCGACATGGTGGGCGCCGACACGGTTGAATCAGCCCATCCAGCGGCGCCGGTCGAGGAGCCATCGCAGCGCCCAGCACAGGACGCCGACACCGAGCGCATCGGCGTATAGCAGCGTATCCCAAGCAAGCGCCGTATGTATGGAAGGTACATGCGGCGCTTGTCGTGTACGTTCGTCCGGCGGACGCCTCCGTACCCTTGACGTTATCCACCGCCATTGGTGGATAAGTCGCGCAATTTGTGGAAAACGTGTTCCAAACGCATGTTCCAGCTTTTACGCTGGCATGGCCCGACACTCCTATTGGCCAACATGGCAATAATCTCCCCGGCTGATGGCCGCCAAAGGCGCTCTTGTCTGCTTTGCAGGGGCATCGGCGCCCTCAAACAAGATGGGCGCCACTGGCGATGTGGCTGTCTGTACGCTACAATGGTCGCTGGCGCTACGGCGTGCGATCTGCATCGTCTGCCGCAGAGATACTCATGGCTTCGCAAGGCTTCAGCAGGAACGGGACGGCACGGAATCATGCTGTGGAATGACCTGATCGGGCAACGCCTCGGTCACTATGAAATTCAGGAAGAACTGGGTCGGGGCGGCTCCTCGCGTGTCTATCGCGCGACGTTCGCCGCCGATCAACCTGGCGATCAGGATGGCCCGATGGGTCAGGCTGAGGTCGCCATCAAGGTCATGCCCAACGATGCCGAAGACCGAGTCGGTTTCGTGCAGCGGTTCGCGCGCGAGGTCGAGGCCGTGCGCAAGTTGAATCATCCCAATATTGTGCAAGTCTTCGATGCCGGTGAGACACCAGAAATCGTCTACCTCGTCATGCAATGCGTGAAAGGCGGCACCTTACGCCAGCGGCTGGGCCACCCGCTACCCGCCAGCGAGGCGGCAAACTACATCATGCAGATGGCGCAGGCGTTGCACCACGCGCACCGACTGGGCATTATCCACCGCGACGTGAAGCCCTCGAATATGCTGGTGGATGGCGCTGACGCGCATCACCTGCTGCTGACCGACTTTGGCACAGCCAAGATTCAGGGCGCGCGCGGCCTCACCAAAACTGGCACAACGATTGGCACGCCAGAATATATGGCGCCGGAGCAGGCCGAGGGACACGAGATCGATCAACGCGCCGACATCTACGCGCTGGGCTGTGTTCTCTATGAAGAGTTGGCTGGGCGTCCACCGTTTGTTGGCGCGGCGCCGGTCTCGGTACTCTATCAGCATGTCCACTCGCGCCCATCGTATATTCGCGGCTACAATTCCAGTGTGCCGCGTGAACTGGCGCGCATTCTTGAAATCTGTCTGGCAAAACGCCCCGAAGACCGCTATGGCACGGCAGAATTGCTGGCCGATGCGCTGGCGCCATTTACCGACGGCTCTGCCCAGTTGACGCCCGCGCCGTGGGCGCCTGGGACGCCCTCACAGCCATCACGCCTATCGCATCCATCCTACTACCCCATGCCATCACCATCCCCTGGGCGCACGGACGCGACGCCGGTATGGCCTGATCTGGGTGAAGCATGGCGAACGCCGACCGGCGACAATCAACCCGCACTATCATCACTATCTTCAGCCGAGCCTTCAACCGAACCTTCAGCCGAGCCTTCAACTGAACCTTCAGCCGAGCCTTCAGCTGAGCCTTCAACTGAACCTTCAACCGAACCGATGCCGCTGGTACTTCCGGTGAGTTCAGTTGATCCTGCGCCCGCCAATCTGCCTGCCTCTGCGCAACAACGCGGCCGCCCGACGATTCCGCTGCCCAACTTCCGCCTGCCGTCCAAAACTGGGCAGCTCGGCCAGAGCTACACCGCAGACGAGCGGCAAGAGCTTGAGGCGATGTTTGCCCAGATCGCCCACGAACGGCTCGTCCCGCCGACCCAGCAACAGGGTCAGCATCAGTCAGGCGGGCCGCCATCCATCCCACCAGGGGGGTCGCTCCCATTCGGGCGCGGCGCCGCCAATGGCCCCTTGAGCCGCAGCGGAGCCAGTGAACCACTGGCGCGTAGCGCCACCAGCGGACCA
>JBDTAI010000354.1:0-3162 GCA_039924685.1 Ktedonobacterales bacterium | reverse complement strand
CGCCGCCTGATGCAGTACGGTCGGATCGGCGAACGCCGCCGCACTGATCAGCCGCTCCGCCAGCGCCAGATTGCGCGCGTGAACCTGATTGTCAATGGCGAAGAGGTCAATCGCTTCCCAGATGAGGCCGAACAGCAGCAGCAGCAGGCCTGCCACGAAGAGGATAATGTTGAGTGGCTGCTGGGTGAGAAAGCCACCGACGAGCGCGGCGATCCCCACCACCGTCAGCCCCAGATGCGCCAGGCCGCTGCCCATCCGGTTCATATAGAAGCGGTGCGCGCCGAACAAGCCCAGGAAGAAGCACAGCAGGAACGCGGTGGTATCATGCTTCGCCGCGCGCTGATAGGCCCTTTTCACTGGTCCTTGCTGATCGGGCGCGAGATGTGCGCTCAGTTGCGCAATGTCTACACTCACGAGGCCAACCCTCCTATGTTGTTGTGATGCTGGAAGTGATGAGCATGACGACGCGCGCGGCGAATGATGAAACGCAGCGGATCGCGATGGATGAGGCCGAGCGCGTGTATGGATTCTTGTGGGGATACTTTATGAATGCTCCCGGGATGCCCCCGATTACGAAGCGTCCAGACGTATCATGCCCACGCTACAGTACCATAGGCGGGCGCTGTCGTCAATTGCGGGGACGCGGTGATGTCAGCGTCAGGCCGGTTCATCGCTCTCGCCGATGCGGTGCAGCTTGACGAAGTTGGTACGCGCCTGTCCGGCGATGGGCATGCCGCCCATGATCACCACCTCGTCGCCCGGCTGCGCCAGTCCTTCGCGCTGCAACGCGGCGTCAGCCCAGGCAATCAACGTTTCGGTGGTCCCGCGTAGCTCGCCCAGGCGTGGTGTGACACCCCACCACAGCGCCAGTCGCCGATAGACCGTCTCGAACGGCGTATAGGCGATGATCGGCATGGTCGGGCGCTCCTTTGAGATCAGGTGGGCCGAGGCGCCTGTGCGGGTGAAGACGACGATCAGCTTGGCCTGCGCCTCACGCGCCAGCGTATGCGCCGCGCTGCTGACGGCATGGGCGGGCGTCGCTGACGGATCGCCGGTTGCGTGTGGCAGTGGCGCTGCGTGGTAGCTAGGTTCGGTGGCAGCGGCGATGCGCGCCATCATCTGCACCGCCTCGACGGGATACTGCCCCACTGCGGTCTCGGCGCTCAACATCACAGCGTCTGTGCCGTCGAGTATGGCGTTGGCGACATCGCTGGCCTCGGCGCGGGTCGGACGCGGCTGCGTGATCATGGATTCGAGCATCTGCGTGGCGGTGATCACCGGCAGCCCCAGCGCGTTTGCCTGCGCGATCACGCGCTTCTGGATCAGCGGCACGAGCTCCAGCGGCAGTTCCACCCCTAAATCGCCACGCGCCACCATCACGCCATCAGCCGCGCGCAGGATGTCGTCGAGCTGCTCGATGGCTTCGGGTTTCTCCAGCTTGGCGATGATGGGGATGATTGTTTCGGCGGCGTAGGCGCTGGGATGCAGCCCCGCTGGCAGTTGGCGTCTGTTCGCTGGGGTGGCGGCCAGCGCGTCGGCGATACACTGTTTGGCCTCATATACATCTGCGGGGTGACGCACAAAGCTAAGGGCGATGTAGTCCACCCGCTGCTGCACGCCGAAGAGCAGGTCGGCGCGATCTTTGGGGGTGAGGGCGGGCGCGCTGACGGCCACGCCGGGGAGATTGATGCCCTGATGCTCGGCAAGCGCACCGCCGTGGACCACGACACAGACGACCTCCGGCCCGTTGACGGCACGCACACGCAGTTCCAGCGCGCCATCCGCCAGCAAGATGCGGTCGTCGGCGTGCACATCCTGCGGCAACGCGCTATAGGTGGTAGAGACGCGCGCTGTCGTCCCTGCGATGTCGTGGATGGTGATGGTGAAGGTCTGGCCGTCGCGCAGGGTGATGGGCGCGCCGCCCTGCAACGCGCCAGTGCGTATCTTTGGCCCTTGCAGGTCTTGCAGAATGGCGACCGACTGGTCCAGCCGCGCCGCCACCGCCCGCACCCGCGCAATCGTCAGCGCATGCTCATCTTGCGTGCCGTGCGAGCAGTTGATGCGCGCCACATCCATCCCGGCGCGCAGCAGCGCCTCGATGCGCTCCTCACTGGCGGTGGCGGGTCCCAGTGTGCAGACGATGCGTGTACGACGGTTCATCCGACTCATTGCTTCAGCCAGCTTTCTCATCTCTCGCGCATCACGTGCGCATCACCTGTCCATACGCTGCTCATTCCCTATGCAGTGCAGGCGACCTGACCATATGCTACCATACGCTGGCACATGCTGGAACATATGCTGGCGTCGCAGGTGGGGGCGCTGAAGCGGTTGCAGGCGGAGAGCGAGGCCGATCTGGCCGCGCTGCTGCCCGCGATCCTCGACCACGCCTTGCGTGGCGCGTTGTGAGGCGAGAGCGTTAGCTCCGTAGTAAAAGGGATTCTGACATGGCACAGAACTCTGAAGCAGTGGTGCGATGGGCTATAATGCCCTATATGTGGACACATAGGGCAGGAAGGCAGGACGAACCGTGAACCCACACACGCTGGAACACCTCAACGCCGTTGAACGGTCGCCTGACGTGCTCAGTGGCTCCTGGCGTTTTCGAGGCACACGCATCCCTGTCGCGGCGCTCTTCGAGAACCTGCGCGATGGGGCCACCATCGCAGAGTTCCTTGCCTGGTTTCCGGGTGTCACCCAGGCACAGGTGGCGGAAGTTCTGGATGCTGAAGCGCATGCCCTACAGAGCATCACAACCCCATGAGGATTCTGTTTGACCAGGGAACTCCGCAGCCGCTACGCCGCCATCTCACAGATCACACCGTGGACACCGTGTACCGTGTATGAGCGGGGATGGTCTACGCTCACCAATGGCGCGCTGCTCACAGCGGCTGAATGGGCAGGCTATGATCTATTCCTCACGACAGACAAGAACCTGCGCTATCAACAGAACCTCACTGGGCGTCGCCTCGCTATTCTGGTTCTGGGGACCACCTCGTGGCCAAAGATACAGCAGGACATCGGGCATGTTCAGAGTACGATAGACGCGATGAGTCCAGGCGCGTATCAGGAGATCGCCTTCGATGCCAGTTCGTAGTGAGGTTGCTCAAGTCGCAGAACAGTGTGAACCACTTGACGACAAACAAACCTGACGATAACGCTGCC
>JBDTAI010000353.1:0-2581 GCA_039924685.1 Ktedonobacterales bacterium | reverse complement strand
AGGTCGCCAACTATGGCGAGACCGAGGCCACCTTCACCCTCACCTTGCGCTTCGACGCCGACTTCTGCCACACCTTCGAGGCCAAGCATGAGGTGCAGGTGAGCAAAGAGATGGTCCGGAACAGCGGTGTCTATCGCCATGCCGTCGAGGGTGGCGGGCAGGTCCATCGCTTCGGCTTCCACAATGCCAGCCGCGACCGCGAGTTGCTGGTGCGCCTCTCCGAGCGCCCAGAGAACCTCGGCGCTGGTGGCGACGCCGAGCGCCGCTATCCCTTGCATTTGGCCCCGCAGGAACATTGGCTGCTGGTGATCGAGTTCGTGACGATGCCGGACACAATATCGGCAGCGCAGCCGACGATCACACTGGCCGCTGATGCGCAACAATCAGTCTGGGAACGCGCCGAGCGACGGCGCGAGCAGGTGATCGCCGAGGCGCCTGCGTTCGCTACAGATTCGCTGCCCCTGCGCCGCGCCTATGCGCAGAGTGTCGCCGATTTCGCCGCGCTTCAGATGTCTGCTCCTATCGCTCCAGCCAATGGAGAACGGAATCCAGATGGGGACGCGGCTGATGAATTCATCATCGCGGCGGGTATTCCCTGGTTCATGACGCTCTTTGGCCGCGACTCGCTGATTGCCGCCTATCAGGCGCTACCCTTCTTTCCCGATGCGGCCCGCGGCACATTGCGGGCGCTGGCGCGGCTTCAGGGGCGGCAGGTGGATACGCTGCGGGTGGAGGAACCGGGCAAAATACTGCATGAGTATCGTTCACCCACCTTCATTGGCGCCCAGCATAGCGCTGCGGTCTTTCCCTACTACGGCACGATTGACGCGACGCCACTCTTTTTGATCCTGCTGGCGCGGCTCTACGATGTGACAGGCGATCTGGCCTTCGCGCGGGCGCTGCGTGAGCCAGCCCTGCGCGCGCTCGACTGGATGGAGAGCTATGGCGACCGTGACGGCGACGGCTATATCGAATATATCCGCGAGGCCGAGGCGGGACTCGATAATCAGGGCTGGAAGGACTCCGGTGACGCTGTGCGCTACCGTGACGGGCGGCTGGCGCAGGCGCCGATTGCGCTCTGCGAGGTGCAGGGCTACGCCTATGCGGCAAAATTGGGGATGGCGGGCCTCTTTGCGGCGTTCGGTGAGATGGAACAGGCGTCGACCCTGCGCGCCCAGGCCGAGGCGCTGAAAATACGCTTCAACCGCGACTTCTGGATGGTAGATCGCGGCTGCTATGCCTTTGGCCTGGATGGCGAGAAGCGCCACATTGATGCGCTGACATCGAATCCAGGGCAGGTGCTCTGGACGGGCATCGCCGACAGCGACAAGGCGGGGCAGGTGGCCCATACACTGCTTGCGCCAGATATGTTCTCAGGTTGGGGCGTGCGCACGATGAGCGCGGGCGAGGGTGGCTATAATCCTGTCTCATACCACTGCGGCTCCGTCTGGCCACACGATAACAGCCTGATCGTCGCTGGTCTTGCCCGCTATGGTTTCGCAACTGAGGCGCGACAGATTCTCGCGGGCATGCTGGCCGCGTTGGAGTACAATCCCGAGTACCGACTGCCCGAACTCTTCGCGGGCTATAGCCAGGCGGAGGCGCCATTTCCAGTGGAGTATCCAACGGCATGCCGACCGCAGGCGTGGGCGGCGGGCAGCGTCTTCTCGTTTCTGGCGACGATGGCGCAGATCGATCCCAGCCTGCAAAGCGCGCAAAGCGACAAGGTAGCGTTCATGTCACCGCTGGCCGCCGCATCACTGCTGCCGGAGTCAGTCTCACGCATCGCGCTGGCGGGTGTTTGGCGACACGGTGAACGGGTGGACATTGCTGTGACGAGGTAGTTGTGTGGGGGCCTCCACTTCTCCGCATGTACTACCGGGCAGCCAACAACAATCGCCGACGACAGGAGCAGGAGTGGTGGATTCCAACCGACAACCCGATCAGACGCAGGCGCTGCCTTCCATGCCTTGGCGCTCCAGCTACTCGCCCGTTCCCAGCCTTGTGACGGACGACGCCGAGATCGATCTGGCGTTTCGCATTGCGCTGGGCGATCTGGTGAGCAGCATCGCCCCCTTCAAGGATCGGCTGCTGGAGGAAGCCGCGCCCGTCTTTCTGGCGGGCCTGGGTTATGAGGCGCCGTGGACTCGCGACGCCGCGATCAATGTCTGGAATGGCGCTGGGCTGCTCTACCCCGACGTGGCGCGCAACACGCTGCTCTCCGTTGTTACACGCCTGCCAGATCAGGGTGAACAATTTGCGCTTGTGGGCCAGTATGATCAGTATTGGGATGCGATTATCTGGGCGATTGGCGCCTGGAACCTCTATCTCTTCACTCCCCTGACCGGCGAGTTGTATGGCGGCGTCCAGGAGAAGGGCGGCGTGATCTCCGACGAGTGGCGCTGCTGCCCGCGCCAAACGTGGAGCGCCACTGGCTATCTGCGCGTGATTCTGCGTGGCGTGCTGGGGATGCGCTTCGAGCCGCAGGGTATCCGCCTCCGACCCCGGTTGCTGGCGGGCATGCAGCGAATCGAGCTACGCGATCTGCCCTATCGCGCGATGCGGCTGCATATCGTCGTGC
>JBDTAI010000352.1:0-18635 GCA_039924685.1 Ktedonobacterales bacterium | reverse complement strand
AGCGCATACCAATGACCCCACTGTCTATGGCGAGCCGACCGAACGGAACGCTGGCTCGCCACCCAACATGCCCGCGCCATCTGCCCCCTCAGCGACATTCCCTGGCGCGCAGCGCAATCCAACGCAGCGCAGGCGCTGGAGTGGTTGTCTTGCCGCTATCGCAGCAGTGCTGATCCTTGCGGCGATAGCCAGTTGTGGCGTGCTGGCATGGAGCTACCTGCGACCGACGCCGACGAATGTGAGCGTCTGTGCGGTGAATACCTCGCTCAACACCTGCGGAACCGGTGCGATGCTGGCCAAAGGGGCCAGCCAGGAACTGAACATTCATGTGATCGGCATGGACAGGAAGCCAATGGCGAACGCCAGTGTGCAGATCACCATCACCGGCGCCAACAGCGCCTCGGTCACGCGCACGACCGACACACAGGGCGCAATCTTTTATCAGTACACGGGCGCACATGCGGGCAGCGATGACATCACCGCGCGGCTCGCCTCACCGCTTGGCGGAGGCGCATCGTCGGGGGCGCCGGTCATCGTGCGCTGGCTGACTCCACGCCATCTGCTGCATCCCATCGTCTTTCTGCATGGCATCAACGAAGACGCCACGATTCTCACCAATGAACTGCACAACCAGCCACTGACCAGCGGGGAGTATAGCAGTTGGCAGGCGCTCCTCACTGGCCTGACCATTGAGTACAACGTCAACTACATTCAGCCCTTCTGCTATGTTGATGACCGCGCGTGGGGTGATGGCTCGGTGGCGGCGAACTGCCCGACTGTTCCCGGCACTGGCGCAGGCGCAGGCCAACAGGTGGAGGCGCCGCTGTGCGGCGTCGCCAGTGGCGCCGTTTACCCCACATGTGTCAGCCAGAGCAAGGTCTGGCTCAATGCAGTGGAACTGGCGCAGGTGGTGCAGGAACTCCACGATGCGGCGGGGCACACCGCTGGCCACGCCGTTCCCGTCACACTGATGGGTTATAGTATGGGCGCATCAATCATCCGCACGATGCTGGCAGGCTGCCGCCTGACGCCGAGCGATCCCGCTGTGCCAGCCTGCGTGAGCGCGGCGACAGAGGTTGATCAGGCGTTCTTCTTCAATGCCGTGCATGAGGGAAGCTGGCTGATGACTGCCAAGCAGGGGCTTGATGCCGCCTCGCTCGAAGAGCAGAATGCTCCAGGTGGCCCGGATTCACCCTTCTCGGCAATTCTGCCCTCCGTCGAGCAGAACATCTTCGGCGCGGTGAAGGATAAAATGGGCCTCGACGCCAACGCTGATGCGCCCAAAGACCTGACGCCGCAGAGCGACAACATCGTCGCACATAACCAGGTAGACCCCACCACACTGGGCATCAAGTATTACAACTTCTATGGCGATGAGCGCTTCGGCGTGAGCGTCAACCTGCTGGCCTACGCATTGCCCGCGACGACACAACTGCCGCTGGGCGATCTGGTATTGCTGGCGCAAAACGACACGCCTATTGGCACACCACAGTGGGGCGGCGCGACCTTCTGCGGTGGCTGTGGCCCCCTGGATAGCCAGCATTATCACCATAACGGAAGTAGCTATGCCGAGTGGGCGCTGACCGACGCGCACACCGTCAACATCAACACACTGATCCCCATCCTGACTGTTCCCGACGCCGTTTCGGGCCTGGGCGGTCTGCTGTCCTCACCCATCCAGCACCTCAACGTTGTCGGTCCTGCGGCGCAATCACCCGGCTCGCCAATTCAGGTGGAAGATACCACCGGCATGCTGGGTCCACAGCCGACTAGCGATATGCCCTCGGAAATCCTGGCGACTCTGCTCAAACACGATGGACAATCGGGCTTATAATGCCGGTTGGCAGGAAGGGTGATCGGTATGAAACGGTATGCAAGACAGCACAACGGGCAGAATCGGCAACGCCATACGGCGCGACGGCTGCAACGTGAACGGCAGCCCGCGTGCATGTTCGCGGCGCTGATGCGTAGTGGCGCGCACCAGACTCGGGAGATGCTGGTGGCGCATGCGCGCGATGTGGCAATTGCGACAGCGTTGGCGCTGCTGGTTGCGTTAGGCATCGGCGCTGGTGTATTCGGCCTGTCGCATACCTCCACAGCCAACGCGCATGCGCAGGTGACGCAACACACACGGCGCTGGGCCCTGACCCTGGCGACCGATGGCGCCGCCGCTACTCCGCGTTGGGTAGACCCGGCGCACAAGACGGCGCTGACGCTGCATGCCCTCAAAACAGGCATTCAGGTATTCGTCACGACCGGAACAGGCGGTCTGACGCTGGCTGGTCAGACACCGTATATCTTCGCGCTGACCTTGCCCGATGGCAGCCAAATTGTGGGGGTTGCGCTTGGCCAGCCCGACGCCAGCGGCTCACTCTTGCTCTCGACCAATACACTGGTCTATGATCCGGCGACGGGACAGATGACGCCGACGGCAGTGAACACGGCTTCGATCTGTGACAGCGGCGTGTTGATCGGGGCCAGCACACGCGCGCCGATCATCTATGCACTGCGAGCGCGCTTCTCGCCCGACAGCCTCTCTGCCTACGCTGAACTGGCCTATGCGGCGTCAACGCGACAGATTTTCACAGCGCAGGTGGGACCATTTGCATCGGCGGTCGGCGCCTGCCAGGGAACTGCCTCGCTGGCCACCCTGCCAAATGCCGTCGTGCTAGATAGTGGCTGCCCGGCGCTGGCGGCGGATGGCAGCGCGCCTGGCGCCTGTGTGGATGCACTGGGAACGGCGCAGCAGGCCGTCTCGACCTATGATCAGGCGGTGATCGCGCAGAACTGGGCGCAGGTCTACACCCTCAGCGCGGCGGACATCACCGGCCAATACAATGCAGGGCAGCTTGCTGCTGCGCTGCATGAGCAGACGTCCTCGGTGGGACGTATCACCGCCATCACCATGCCGACGAGCGCGCCCGCCGTGCAGTTCACCGTCGGTGGTGAGGCATTCTTCGCGGTGGATCAGCGTGTGACGCTCGCACAGAACGGCGCGACCACCAGCCGCTCGATCACATCCTACTATATCTTCGAGGGTGGGCAGTGGCTCTTCTGGTTCTCGAAGTGACACGTGTGTGACAGGTACAGGAGCAACACAGACATGGCTTCCACTGGGCAGAACAGCACCCCATTTTCGTTCGGGTGGTGGTCCTTCGATCTTGGCGCCTATCGCCCCTGCGACGGCACGTACTGCTTCTCGTCGTATGGCGAGCTGCCGCCGATCCGTGAACTGAACGGGACACTCGACTGGCTCGGCCCGCTGGATCCGCAGACTGAACAGAGCATGCAGCTCTATCGCAACGCGCCGGAGAAGCGGGGCAAACTTGCCGCGATAGAAGCTGAGGCGACCAAGCTGGGCCTGACGCTGCCGGAGGCGTTCGTGCGTCTGATGGGATCGCCTGAGCTACAGGACCGTATTCCCTCCTGCACCGCCTGCACATTCGATCTGTCGGCGCACATCGTGCCGTGCATCGGCGATTCGCCTGGATATATCATCCGCTTTTTGAGGGACCAGCAGGATGTCTTGCTATGGTATCTCTACCTCACACCACAAGGCGAACAATGGGTACTCGTCTCGCCCTATGAATTTGGCGATGGGCCAGACGAAAATCCGAACGATGTAGCAGATGACGAGCGCACAGCGGTGATCGCCCACACCCGTATCTGCGCGCCATCCTTCGAGGCGTTTGTCTATCGCTTCTGGCTGGAGAATACGATCTGGTTCACGCTCAACACCAGCGATAGCAGCGGGAGTCTCACGAATGAGCAGCAACACTACGTTGACCACTATAGACGACAGAGCCAGGCTGATTCATGAAGCGAAGCGAGGCAACAGTGGCGCCGGGGCTGGTAGAGGCCATACTCTTTCAGCGTGACCTCTATCTCTACTGGCGGTTGGCGCGCTTGGTCGGAGGCTTGCCGCTCACCACACGCGGGCTGGTCAGCCGTCCACTGGTGCGCCGCCTGCGCGCAGAACTGGCCGCCGCACCTCAGCAGGGCGATCCGGGCGAGGTAGACGATCTGCGGCTGTTCTTCCTGCGTCGGCTGCTGGAGCGGCTGGGGCTGCTGCGTCGTGTAGCTGAGGAACAGCGTGGGCGGAGAACGGATGGTGCTACCGACACCGTTGATGCGAACGCAGGCGCGGCGGCTACATCTGTCAAGGCGCGGCTGCTGGCGGCGGATGAACGCGAGATGGCACGCTACCTCGCCCATCCGCTGGCAGAGCGGCTGCGCATCTGCGCGCGGCTGTGGATGGCAGGCGGCTGGTGGCCCGATTCTCCCGGCGCCGCTGAATTGCCCACACCACTGGCGCCTGCGCCACCACGCATCGCCATTGCGCGCCGCCAACTGATCGAATCGCTGCTGGCGCTCACGCCGGGCGACCTGACAAGCGCACCTGAAAACGGCCATCCCCGCGCCGGTGCGCTCCATATACGCTCGCGTGGCGCCCACCAGCGGAGAGGCGCCGCAACAGCCAGTCATAGCAGCAGCCAACGTTCGACGGGTAGAGTCAACATCCTCGCCGAAGACGAGACACAGCGCGCCGCATTGCTGGGACCGCTAACCTGGATGGGCTTCGTGGCGCTTGCCGATGGTAATCCAGCGGACGAGACACGGCGGGTCGGCCTGCCGCTGGCGGCGCTACGACGACAACCGACGCCTGTAGCACAGGCACAGGCACAGGCCGAAGTAGGAGATGATGAGGAAGTGGCGGCGCTGGTGGAGCAGCACGGGCGCATCGTTGCGCAGGCCAACCTGACGCTGATCGCCTATCCACCGTTGACCGCGCCCGCTCTGCACACGCTGGATAGCTGCGCCGAACGCGACGCCCTGGATCAGACGGCGCGCTATCGCCTCACCCGCACCGCACTGGTCGCCGCCCGCAACAACCAGCAGTGGCAGACGGCTGATGTGGTGGCGCGCCTCGAAGGGTTGACGGGAACAACGCTGCCCACCAATGTGCGCATTACGCTCGGTGACTGGGAGCGGCATGTCGAGCGGCTGCGCCTCACCCCCAATGTCACCATTGTGACGGTGGAGGACGCCGCGATTCTCGATGCGCTACTGGCCGACCGTGCAACCGCCGCCTGGGTGGAACGCCGCCTCGCCCCCACCATTGTGCTGCTCACACATGATGCGCTTCCCCATGCGCGCCGCTGGCTGCTCAAGCACGGTCGCCTGCCCGCCAGCGTCCGGCACGATACGTAGGCATAGTTAGCTTTCGATGATGCCGCCGCCCAGCACCTCGTCGCCGTCCGGCCCGCCATAGAAGACCGCCGCCTGCCCTGGAGTGATCGCCCGTTGCGGCACTATCAGGCGCACCTCGGCGCGTCCCTCAGGCAGCGGTGTCACCTGTGCGTCCACCAATGGCGCCTTGTAGCGCACCTTCACCTGCGCGGCGAATGGCGCTTGCGGCTCCTCGCCGGAGGTCCAGGTCGTTTGATGGAGGGTGAAGGCCTCACGGTCGAGATCAGCGGATGAGCCGACGATCAGCGCGTTGTGGCTGGCGTCGAGTTGCAGGACATGCAGCGGCTCGCGCGCCGTCACCCCCAACCCCTTGCGCTGGCCCACGGTGTAGTACGCCAGCCCGGTATGCTCGCCCACCTGCCTGCCACTCGTATCGAGGATCGGCCCTGGCTGCGGTGTTGCGCGTCCCGTTGTGTCGGCATAGCGGCGCAGAAAGCCACGATAGTCGTTGGCGGCGACGAAGCAGATCTCCTGGCTCTCCGCCTTCGTGGCCACCGATAAGCCACGCTCCGCTGCCATTGCCCGCACCTGCGGCTTGGTATACTCGCCCAGCGGGAAAAGCGCATGACGCAACTGTTGCTGCGAGAGCACATGCAACACATACGACTGGTCCTTCGCGGGATCGATCCCCTGGCGCAGACGGCGCAGGCCTGTCGCGGGATCGTCATCCACACGCACGTAGTGGCCGGTCGCCAGATACTCGGCTCCCAGCGCAAGGGCGCGCTCAAGCAGCAGCGTGAAGCGGATGTGACGATTGCAGCGCAGGCAGGGGTTGGGAGTGCGTCCGGCCAGATACTCGTCGTAGAAGAAATCCACAATGGTCTGCTGGAACGGCTGCTCGACGTTGACCACATAGAAAGGGATGTCAAGGTGCGCCGCCACCCGCCGCGCATCGGCCACCGATTCCAGTGAGCAGCACTTGTTCTCAGAGACCAGCTTCACGCCGTCGTCGCCAACCACCGCTGGCTCGGACCATAGCCGCAGCATGATGCCCACCACGTCATAGCCCTGCTCCTTGAGCAGCGCCGCCGCCACCGAGCTATCCACACCACCACTCATACCGACCACCACGCGCGTCATGCTTCGCCTCTCTCGCCTCGTCTACCCTTGTTCGTGTTTGTCGTCCCCGTAGTACGGCAGCCACTTCAACCGATTGCGCTTCGCTCGCCCCATCAGAACAGTATATCGCATATATACTGTGTGTCTCCAGCCCGCGCAGGCGGGCTTCGTGGCGTAGCCCAGAGGCGCGACTTCAGCCGCTGGCCGACATCCACTGGTCGGGCCGTCACAATCGGGTGCGTCATCTCTCTTTATGCGTCTTCCCCTGGCCTGCCTTGCTGATCAGTGGTACGATAGCGGCGGGTTGAGTGGCGCGGCGCTGTGCCGGGCTACACACGGCTGAACACCGGGAAGAGGAGTGGGCAGGCGAATGGAGACGATTCTTGCGCAGGCGATTGGCCTGATGAACCAGGCGCCGCTGGGTTGGGCGTTCGTGGTTGCGGCGCTGTGGATGGCGCTTGAGGGCGGTGGTATCGGTGTTCCCATCGAGCCGATGATGCTGGCGGTCGGCTCCATCGCCACGCAGGGCCGCAATCCAGCCACCGCCCAGAGCATCATCAACCTGATCCTGGGCATTCTGGCGATGTGCTTTGGCTGCCTGCTCGGTGCAACTGTCGCCTATATCATCGGCCAGCGCATCGGCGCAAAGGCCATCACACGCTACGGCAAATATGTTGGCCTGACGGCAGAGCGAGTGAACCATATTGACTTCTGGCTGCGGCGGCGCGGTGCTATCGGCGTCTTCCTGTTGCGCCTGACGCCGATGATCCGCACCTATGGCTCGTTCGTCGAGGGCGAGGCGGCAATCCCCTTTGGCGTCTTCGCGGTGGGTACGTTGGGCGGCGAGGCAATCTATAGTGGCGCGTGGGCGATCCTGGGCTATGTGCTGGGCGCCAACTACGAAGTTCCCCTGCGCTATCTGCAACAGATCGGCACACCAGGTATTCTGATCCTGATTGGCGTTGTGCTGGCGCTGGTTCTGCTGCACCGCTACTGGATGTTCCTCTCGTGGCGGCGTCTGGCGCAACACTTCCATAAGTACGAGGCCGAGTGGGCCGCCAAGAGCACGTCCCGCGTCGCCGCCAACGCCTCGACCGATGGTATCGCCTGAAGCTGCCCCAAAGAAACAGATTGCGGCCAGCAGGCCCGTCCGTGCGTCAGCCTTTTCAGGGCGCGACGCGGATTATTGCGCCATCAGGGTGATGCTGCCTGCGTTGTCGCGGATGGTGAGCGTGCCGCTGGCTCCCGCCGCTGTATCGCCGGATGCGCTGGCGCTGGCAACATCGTGACTGACAGTAATCGGCCAGCCGCTGATTGTGATATTGCCAGCGTTGGCGTGTGCGTCGAGATGCGTGGCTGTGCTGGCGGGCAGTTGCAGATCAATGCTGCCAGCATTATTCTGAATAGTCACCGCCGCGCCACTGGCAAGGGCCAGATCGCCCTCGATGCTGCCCGCGTTGTCGGTCAAGCTGGATCCATCGTTCAGTGTCACACTGCCCATGTGGATGCTGCCAGCCGAATTTGTGGCGTTGATGAGACCGGTGACGCCTTGCAGGTTGATCGTTCCCGCGGCGTCGTTGGCGGTGATACTCGCCGTTGGTGGCACGGTGATGGCGAGATCTACGGTGCGCTGCTGGCCGAAAAAGCCATTTGACGACGGGGTATCGTAGTTGGTCTCAATGATGATTGTATTGCCGCTCTGTGTCAGCGTCACCTGCATCGAATCGAGGTCGTGTTGCGCCTGTGACTGTGAGCTGTCGCGGGCATGCTTTGTCACCTGCGCCGTCACCTGATCCGCTGCGCCAGCCGTCACGGTGATCTGTCCAGCGCTGTTGCGCACGACCACGGTAGGAGCGCCACTGACAGTAAATATCTGGCTGCTCTGTTGTGTCACCGTCGGCTGATTGGCAATGTGATAGGCAAGGCCACCGATCAGCCCAGCCGCTAGTGCGGCGACCAGCACTGCTATCACAGCCACAGCCAGGCATCCACCCAGCAGCCAGACAAACCAGGGGGCGCCACGGCGGCGCGTGCTGGCGGCCACCTCAGCGTAACGGGTGGGAACTGGCGGATAGGGTGAGCGCGGGCGCGATTGCGTCTCGGCTATGCCAATCGCGGGTTGTGCGGGCGCGTTGGCCTCAGCGGATGCCTGGGTGGCGCGCTCTTCTGCGGTTGGCTCTCCCTGGGCGGGACGTGGGGCCATATCATCCATTGGATCGCTCCTCTCATACCCAGGCGAACCGTAGCTCACATGCAGGTCGGAGCGACGTGTGGCGCGCACAACGTCCGTGGCAAAGCCAGACGCCGCCACATGCTCCCACTGTAGCTACGCGCCACCAGCGGTAGAGTTGTGACGGCGCTTCTCCCTGATTGAGACATGTTCCTGGGATACGGCCTAGATGCGCGCCAGGAAAGGATAGTGAAACGGCTTGCCGTTGAACGCCTGTACAGCGCCATAGACCCCGTAGACGATGGCGGTGATGCCAATACCAACGAGCAGGAGCATCATGATCAGGAACACGATAAAGCCGACGCCAAACGCAAACGACGGCGCAGCGCCACTATCCGTTGGCGAGACAGCCGCAGTTGACATCATGGAGACAAAGAAGAAACTGTAGCCAATCACCGCCACAATCGTCTGGATCACCGTATAGCCAAGATGAAAGAAGAACGCCTGCTTTGCCTGCCGTGAGGCATAAGGCGACGTGTGCAGGGTGGTAAGCCAGATGATCAGCGGCACAATCAGCGCGCCGAAGAAGATGCTGAGGTGCGAGACGCCCGCCAGCACGTTCTCGTTGTTGTCCGGCGGTGGCCCATACGGCACATAGCCCGGAGGTGGGTAGGGCGCATAGCCCGGCGGCGGGTAGGGCGGCGCATAGCCCGCTCCCGGTGGTGCTGGCGCCGCCCCTGCAAAGCCAGCGCCGGGCGCTGGCTGTTGCGGCGGTTGGGATTGCTGAGATGTCTGCTGGTCGGGCTGCTGAGGAGCCGTCACTTGGTTAATGCCCTTCCTATGACCATCCGTTGAATCTGGTTGGTCCCCTCATATATCTGGCAAATCTTGGCATCGCGCATCATCCGCTCGACGGGAAACTCTTTCATGTACCCATAGCCGCCCAACACCTGAATCGCGTCGTTCGTCACCTGGATCGCCATGTCGGAGGCGAAGGTCTTGGCGATGGCCGATTCACGGCTGAAGTTGGGCGCATGGGCATCCATCAATTCACCAACATGGTAGATCAACTGACGCGCGGCCTCCGTCTGGATATCCATATCGGCAAGCATGAACTGGATGGCCTGGTTCTCGACGATCGGCTTGCCAAACTGCACGCGCTGCTTGGCGTAGCCCACGGCAAAGTCGAGCGCGCCCTGTGCGATACCGAGCGCCTGCGCGGCGATGCCGGGGCGGGTGCGATCCAGTGTGGCGAGCGCGATCTTGAACCCGTCGCCCTCTTTGCCCAGCAGGTTCTCGGCGGGAATCTCGCAGTCCTCGAAGACCAGTTCGCCGGTCTGTGAGCCGCGAATGCCCATCTTGTTCTCCACCTTGCCCAGATGGAAGCCGGGCCTGTCGCCCTCGACCACGAACGCGCTGATACCGCGTGTCCCCTTCTCAGGCTCAGTGATGGCAAAGATCGTGTTGACATGCGCAATGCCCGCGTTGGTGATGAAGTGCTTGAGGCCGTTGACGACGTAGGTATCGCCCTTGCGCACAGCGCGTGTTCGCATGGCGCCTGCATCCGAGCCGGAGCCGGGTTCGGTGAGGCCATACGACGCCAGCCACTCGCCAGTGGCGAGCCTGGGGATATAGCGTTGCTTCTGCTCCTCGGTTCCTGCCAGCAGGATCGGCAGCGCCCCCAACTGCTGCACACAGAGCAGCAGCGCGGTAGTGGCGCAAACTTTCGCCAGCTCCTCGATCACTCTCAGGATGCTGACCTCGCTCGATCCCAGGCCACCGTATTCCTCAGGGAAGGGCATCGCCAGAATGTCCTGTTTGGCGAGCAACTCTTTCATATCCCAGGGAAACGCGCCGGTTGCGTCAATCTCGGCGGCGCGCGGGGCCACCTTTTCGCGCGCAAGGTCGCGCACCATCTCGATCAGCATCTGCTCTTCGGAGGCCATCTGCACTGCCATGGGGATTCCGCTCCTTTGCGTCTCTCAGCCGCATTGCCTGCTATGATACACGATTGCACTCTGGTTGCGCCGGTTGCGCTCAGTCATCAGGCATCATGTACGAACGCATCGGTACGCAAGCAATTATATGTGTGCATGTGCAGGAGCGTCAATTCATAGCGCGGCGGCGCTTGAGTGTGACGAGCCAGATGATCTCCCAACTCTGCGCAGAGCATAGGTGGAGCATTGGTGGAGGCGAGATCGCGCCTATTGCAGCGGTGTATAGCTGAAGCCGGTAAACGTTGGCGAGCGTGCATCACTTGCGCCCGATGTTGGCCCTACGGCGAGTATACCCCATGACGTGAAGGCTAGCGGGGCAACTGCGCCATCCGTCGAGCCGGGCGCGCCGTTGGTAGGAGTGGCGGTCGGCGTTGACGTGTGTGAAGCTGGCGACGTGGTTGCGCTCGCCGCAGGACCGGCTTTGACAGGGCCGGGCCATGAGGGCGCCCAGGCGCCAATTGTGGCCCATGTCTGGCCATCACCGCTGGCCGTTGCGGCAAAGGTTGCGGGCAACGTCGGCGTGCGTGTCAGCCGCAGATAGACCTGACCGCCAGCCGCGACCGTCAGCTTCTGTCTCGCGCAGTAGGTCGGCTGCTGCCACGCCATTGCGCAGAGTTGCACTTCGCCACCCTGACCTACCAGCAGCGTCAACCAGTCGCCATCATCGAGATAGAGGACGAGGCCCGCGCTGGCGCCGTTCGCCATGACATGCTGTGGCAGCGTCAAATGCACCGTAAGCGCGCCGGGCGCTGGTTGCCCGGCTTGCAGGAGCGCAGCGATGCCCTGCCTGTTGGGCGTCAATGTCAACCCATTCGCGGATGTAGTCACACGCGCCGAGGCGTCGGTCATCTGCCAGCGACTATCACGCGCCTGCCCGCTGAAGCTATCGTTGAAGGTGAGCGGCGCCCACGAGACACCAATCTGCCGCCAACCGCTCGTATTCGTGGCGGGCGCGCTTGTGGCGCTCTGGTTGGGCAGCAGCAGCGCCAGCGCATTGGCCACCCCGCCAACATACAGCGCATCGCCATCGGCGAAGACCAGCGCGCTCAGCCCTGGCGCCAATGAGACAGCGGAGCCACTGGCATGCGCGGCGACGAGTCCGGGTGTGGCGGGCAGCTTCGTCCACTGCGGGGCGGCAGGCGTCTTGGCTTGCTGCGAAGATGGGGTATCGACAGGTGGCAGCGCAACAAGCCAGGTGGCGCCAGACGTGGCGGCGTAGACCTGTACAACACTGGCAGATGGCGTGGCGCTCGTCGAGGTATTCGAGGCGGTGGAGGATGCGGCGGGCGTCGTGGTTGACGTGACGCCGTTCGCCGCATCGCCAGCGACCACCACACCTGCCAGCAGTGCGGCAAGTTGCGGAGTAGTCTTGGCCCCAGTTGGGGCGGTGAAGGCGATCTGTTGTGCCGTCCAGCCGCTACTCACATTGGTGTTGCGGAGTTGCCAGAGCGCGCCATGTGTATCAAGCAGCAACACATCGAGCGGAGCGTCGGGCCACGAGCCGATCCAGTTGTGGGCGCTGGGCGTCTCTTCGAGCGCCAGCAGTGCGCCACTAGAACTGACAAACTGTGCCTGCCCGGCGCTGTGCGGCGCAAGGCGTGTCCAGTCGCCCCATCCGGCGGGCAGTTCCACCGAGCCATCGGTTGCCAGCGTCGCATCATGCCAGACCGACTCGTAGAGCAACCCATCCGCGCCCAGTGCAAATGCCAGCGGCGTGCCAGCGCCAGGAGCCGCAGTGACGGCAAATGCCCCGCCGAAGGTCGTTTGCGATGGCTTGCCGATGGCCTGCCATGCGCCCAAGGTATCGGGCGGACCGAAACGCGCCCACAGTTGACCGTTGCTGCCGAGCGCGGCCAGCACCACGCCGCCCGCGAAGAGTGAGGCGCTGGCCATGCCATGCAGCCGCACGCCAGCAGGAGCGCCGAGGTTGGCCCAATAGACGCCAAGCGTATTCGGCGCAGTATGAGCGGCGTAGAGATTGCCGTCGGCGCCGAGCGCATAGGTGTAGCGCGCGCCGCTGGTCATCTCCACCGACGCCACCCGCTGCCCTGGCGAAAGTTGCGCGCCGGGGGGAGCGCCCAGGCTGCGTGAGCGCGCTTCGGGCTGCGCATCGCTCGTTCGCGGGGTGAAGAAGTCGTTGTTGGACCAGACGAGATCGCTGAGTGCGCCGCTATCGGCGGCTACCACGGCGGGCGTCAGAGAGGGGAATCCGCCGGACGCCTGGGTCGAGGGCGTCTGGGCGGGATGCGCCGCTGGCGCGGGAATTGCCGTGGGCGCAGTGGGTGATGCGCCCCTGCTATGGCTGGGGAAGACACCATCATTCTTGACGGAGTGCAGCCAGCCATAGGTCGCACGCGAAAGGCCCATGGTGCGCTGCCAGCGGTAGGTAGGCAATATCTTCTGTGGCGATGAGGAGCCGCTGACAATCCAGCGCGAGCCGACATGAGTGAGCGCAAGCTGATCGGTGGGATGGTCCGCTGCGCCCCATTTCACGTTCTGCTCGGCGGTGGCAAGCTCGCCATGGTGGACGCCCGCCACGACAGCGATATGCCCACCATGCTCGTCATCAGGTCCAGCGGGAACGGGACGCCCCTGCGCGTCAACCCAGCCCCACACCAGAATGTCACCTGGCACAGGCGCTACGCTCGATCCATTGGGATACATCACGAAGTCGCGTGGGTGATTGGCGGGCAGCCAGATGTCGGGCGCATTGCCGTTCCAGCCGCCGGGATTGTCGCCAAAGGCCCAGGCCGAGAAGCGCACCACCAACTCGACACACTGGAAGCTCCAGCCATAGCCGTCGTCGGTTGGCCTGCCGGGCGCACAGCCTTTATGGCTCCAATTATCGGGAACACGGTCACAACTGACGTTCGAGCCGTTGGGCGCGACGAAGTTGATGCCGTTGGAGCAGACATCCACACCAAACCAACCACCCGGCGCATTATGGCCCGGCAAAATCGTCCGTCCCCATGACGAGCCATTGGTAGCGGTGGAGTCCTGATGGGCCAGGGCGGCGCACGAAGAGCTAGCGGGAATGGCATAGATCGTCGGCGCGGCGTGGGCAAAGCGCATGCCAGGGAGCGCCATGCCGACCAGCCCCGCGAGGGTCACAAGTGTGAACATGAAGCCGAGCAACCAGCGCATACGGCGACGCGAGTGACCAGCGGACATCAAACGCGCCCGTGCACGTCGCGCCAATCGCTGCGCCAGCCGGAGTCGCAGCGATTCGCCGCCCGTCTCGTTGACAGGCTCACCCGCCTGATACGCTGGATATGCTGGCATCGCGCCGTCGCCGCTGCCCCAACGATGCGCACGCATGTCGCCCACCCTTCACCCTGCTCTGCTAACACGTCACCGACACTGTGCTGAAGCTGCTGAAGATGTTGATGATCCGTAGGTTGTGCTACCTATGAACTGTGATAGTATCAGGCGATGCTCGAAATGGATCGTATTAGGAAATGGATCGTATTAGACAGTATATACCCGTCGCGCTGGAAACACATCCTCAATTTAGACGAAATGCTCATTCATTGGTAGCGGCCCGGGCGAAACTGCTGCCCGTCGCGCCATGCAACAAGATCAATATGGTATACTTGTCGGAGTTTCATTCATCGGGCCACCCGGCGAGAAAACGGCAGGAAACTAGCGTCGAAAGTGCCGCTGAGTTCTCGTTCACAAGCGACCTTCGGAAAGCGTCGCGCCACGTGACGATGCAAACTGGCATGCTAGCATAGTAACTGCTGATTACACAGCGCCAAACACAGCCATTCACGCATCTTTCAATGAGAAGTCTCAATGAGGAGTCGCAGGCTTACCATGCAAAAGAAACGCCTCACCCACGCACGGCTCGAGATGAAACATGAGGCCATTGCGCCCGAGTTGCTCTCACACGATGGACATCTGTCTTCTACCGTACCTGCTTCTACCGTACCTGCTGAGGTTGTTGAGCAGGTCCAATCCTCGTCGGCGCATGACCACTGCGCCGACGCCGCTCCTGATGTCAATTCGATAGTCGGTCTCCCTAGCATGAGCCACCGCGAGCGAGCGGAAGAAGGTCTGGCGTATCTCGCTGCCATCGTGACGTCAGCGGATGATGCGATTGTGAGCAAGACACTTGATGGTATCGTCACCAGTTGGAACGTCAGCGCCGAGCGGATGTTTGGCTATACCGCCGAGGAGATGATCGGGCAGCCCATCACCCGCCTGTTCCCGCCCGACCGCCTCAAGGAGGAGGACCGAATCCTTGCGCGCATCAGGGCGGGAGAACGCATCGAGCATTTCGAGACGGTGCGGGTAACGAAGGATGGCCGGCCGCTCGATGTCTCGCTCACTATCTCACCCGTCAGAAACAGCGTGGGCGTCATCATCGGAGCCTCGAAGATTGCCCGTGACATCACCGAGCGCAAGCGAGCGGAACAGGCGCTACGCGAAGCTAACCACCGTATGGATGAGTTTTTGCACACAGCGACTCATGAACTCAGAACGCCGCTTACTGCCCTTCAGGCCAATCTCCAGATCATGGATCGCAGTATCCAGCGCCTGATTGCATCAATGCCTGACCAGTCAGAACCCACGCTGAAAACTGCTGAAGCGTATCATGTGATCAATGCCCTTGTTCCACGCGATGCGCTCCAGACAGTTGCCAGATTCATCTCTACGAACCAGCGGCAGGTACATCGGTTGACCCGACTGGTAGACGATCTGGTGGATGCTGCGCGTATTCAGGCAGAGAAGCTGGAGATTCGCACTGCGCCATGTGACCTTGCGGCAATCACGCGTGAGGCAGTGGCCGAACAGCAGGCGGTGCAGCCAAAACGCCAGATAGCGCTCGATATACCAGAGGGATTGACGATTCCCATACAGGCAGATGCTGATCGCATTGGCCAGGTGGTCACCAACTATCTGACCAATGCGCTCAAATATTCGCCAGCCGAACGTCCGGTCAAGGTTGCCTTGCGCTTAGACGGCGCAACCGCGCGCGTGACTGTTCATGATAATGGTCCAGGTATCCCCACTGAGGAACAACCGCATGTCTGGGAGCGGGGCCATCGTGTGCCAGGCATCGAGTCATCTGGACAAGGCGTGGGCCTCGGTCTGGGACTACACATCAGCCGGAACATCATCGAGCGGCACGCTGGCCAGGTGGGGGTGCAGAGCGCGCCGGGCGAAGGCAGCGCATTCTGGTTCACGCTGCCACTCGCCGGAAGCGATTGAAGGACTTATGCTCGGCCCCCCAGAACGAAGCGGTCGAGCGCCTGCGCCACGCCGTCATCTATGCTGGTGGCGGTGACCACCTGCGCAGCGGCGCGCACTTCGGGCGCCGCATGGCCCATCGCCACACCGATGCCAGCGGCGCGTAGCATCAGGATGTCGTTCACGCCGTCGCCAATCGCCAGCGTTTGCGCCATCGGCACGCCCAGCCGCTGCGCCAGTCGTGTCAATCCCGCGCCTTTGGAACTGGTGGGCGAGAACAGCGTCAACTCCGAGAGGCCAAAGCTGCCCATCGGCAGAATCTGGATGCCGAGGCCCAAATTGGTGAGGCCGTCGGCGCAGGTTTGTAATTGCTCGAACGGCGCGAATGCCGCCACCCGCAACGGATCAGGCCGCCCGGTGCACAGCGCCGCCACTGGCGCAAATAGCAGCTTCCGTCGCGCATCCGCAAAGTATTGCGCCATCCATTCGGGGTGCAGCGGCTGCTCGCTGGCGACATTGTATTCATTGTCAGGGTCTTCGTCGCTGCCATACTGCGCCATCACCTGCAAGCCACAGGCGGCGATGCGCTCGACCGCCTGCTGGGCCAGCACGGCAGGCAGGGGATCGACTGCCAGCATCTCGCCACCAGGATAACGGCGGCTCACGGCGCCGTCATAGAGGATCAGCGCGCAGTCGAGGCTGAGCCGTTCGGCGATGGGTGCGGCTCCGACCCAGCGGCGTGAGGTCGCCAGCGCCACAGCGACGCCTGCCGCCTGGGTGGCCCGCACGGCATCGAGTGTGCGGACGGAGATACGCTCATCATGGTCGAGCAACGTGCCGTCTATATCCAGCGCCACAAGCCGAATATCGGGTGATTGGGATTGGGTGCTCTGTGCGTCGCGTTCAGCTGTCGCGTCGTGTTCGTGCGTCATTCCACCATCATTTCATTCTACAGTATTTGTCTCTTATGTCATGTACCGATCATCCCGCGCTACGTCCTGCGCCGCGCCTGGCAAAGATGCGCAAAGCCAGCGGCCACGCCAGCGCCAATACGGCAAGCAGCGCCGTCACTGTGAAGAGCAGCGTATCGGCGCGACCCCGCCAGAAGGTGAAGACCGTCGGCGTCGGCGCCCCCGTGAGCCGCCCTGATGCCTCCATACCTGACACAAACAGCTCGACGGCGCCGCTCGTCACCACCCACGCGCCAATCAGCGCCAGCCCAAAGGTACGCAGCGCCCGCCAGCGTTTGTAACGCAGCGCATAGGCCAGCAGCGCCACGCCGATGGCAAGCTGTCCGACGCCAAAGATCAGTGACAACACCAGATTGATAGGCAACACCACAGGCGCCTCCCTTATAACTACGCTTAGAGTATACCCTTTGACGCCTGCGCCTTTCGAGCCGTACAATGGCTGCATACGTTGTATACAGGCTGGTCAACAGCAAATCATCTCCAGCCCGCGCAGGCGGGCTTCGGGGCCGATCAAGCCCAGAGGCGCGGGTTTACCCGCTGGCCGTTTCGGCGATGGCGAAGAGGAAGTGGCGCGCATATGGCTCCTGGCAGACAGGTGCGACTGACGACGCTGGCAAGCTGCGCCGGCTGAGCGTCGAAGATGGGCGCAGATGCCCTGGCGCACGTGTTGCGTCCACTCACCGAAACCTTTACGGGCGCCAATCCTGACTTGCTGGTAGGGCTAGGGGCCGCCGACGATGCCGCCGTCTATCGCCTGAACGAGGAGCAGGCTATCGTGGCGACCGCCGACTTTTTCCCGCCAGTGGTTGACGACCCGTATACCTTTGGCGCAATTGCCGCCGCCAACGCCCTCAGCGACATCTATGCGATGGGCGCTACGCCGCTCTTTGCGCTTAACCTCGTCGGCTTCCCTGATGACCTCGATTCCGACATCCTGAGCGAGATTCTGCGTGGCGGCGCGGAGAAAGTGCGCGAGGCGGGCGCGCTGATCGCGGGCGGCCATTCCGTCACCGATCACGAGCCGAAGTATGGGCTGGCGGCGATTGGCGCGGTCCACCCGCAGCGCATCTTCACCAAAGGTGGCGCGCGGCCCGGCGATGCGCTGATCCTGACGAAGCCGCTGGGAACTGGCGTGATCACCACCGCGCTCAAACGTGGCATGACAGGCGAAGCCTTCGAGACCTCGCTCACCGCAGCCACCGCCTGCATGACGACGCTCAATGCCGCCGCTGCCCGCGCCCTGCGGACATTGCAGGGCGATCTGCACGCCTGCACCGACATCACAGGCTATGCGCTGCTGGGTCACGGCTGGGAGATGGCGCAGCAGAGTGGCGTCAGCCTGCGCTTCGATCTGGCGGCGATTCCCTGGCTGCCAGGCGCCCGCGAGTATGCCGAGGCGGGCTATACCCCCGGTGGCACGGATCGCAACCTCACCGCCGTCGCCCCCCACACCGTCTACGCCGGGTCGATCACATCCGTGGATAAGGCACTGCTCTGTGACCCACAGACCTCCGGCGGACTCTTCGCAGCGGTGGCTGGCGCGGCGGTTGCGCGTACATTGGCGGCGCTTGCGGCTGAGGGCGTCACGGGCTATGTGGTGGGTCATGCCGAACCAGCCGATGAGGCGACCGGCGCGGGGTTGCGTGTCGAGGGACACAGCGAGGCGGCGCATGGCACATAAATCCTCGCATACTTCCCCCGACCGGTCCACACACCGTATGGCGTCGCAACGTGCCACGCCACCGGGACGTCAGCCAGGAACATCTACAGACGGAGCGCCTGTTGCGGTCGCGTTCTCGGCGGGCGAACGTGATGCGATCATGGCGCTCGAAGCGGCGCTGGGCCATACCTTCACGTCCCGGCAGTTGCTGCTCGACGCGCTGACACACCGCTCCTACGCCTATGAGTTTGCCGGGCCGGGCGTTATCTCAAATGAACGCCTGGAGTTCCTGGGCGATGCGGCGCTGGCGCTGATCTGCTCGCATCTGCTCTATG
>JBDTAI010000351.1:0-32576 GCA_039924685.1 Ktedonobacterales bacterium | reverse complement strand
GTGGGACGGCCCGGCTCAGAGAACAGGCCCGCCATCTCCACGGCGTACTCATGCAGGCGGGCGCGCAGCCCTTCCCCCGGCGCATCGTCGCCGATGACCCCCGCCAGGAACACCTCAGCGCCCAGCGTGCGCGCATTGACAGCGGGATTGGTGGCGCCGCCGGGTACGATGCTCTGGGCGCGGTGGCGCAGCACCAGCACCGGCGCCTCGCGTGAGATGCGAAACGGCGAACCGATGATATATTCATCGGCCACCATATCGCCCACCACCAGCACGCGCTTTCCCGCGGACCGCTCGATCAAGTTCAGCAGCCGCGCCCTGCGCCCCACTGGTTGTTGTTTGCTCTCCGCCACGCTCACTCCTCATGTTCTGCGCGGGATCAGGTCTCGCGTTCCCACACTGCGGCCAGCGCGAAACGGGGTAGCGCCAGCATGCGTCGCCAGCGCCACGGCTCGCGCCACAGCCGGTAGAGCCACTCCAGCCCCAGGCGTCGCATCCAGTCTGGCGCACGAGGGACGCGACCGGCGATGAAATCTAGCGCGCCGCCAACACCCAGCGCGACTACGCCATCCAGTTGTTCGCCCTGGCGCGCAATCCAGCACTCCTGCGCAGGGGCGCCAAACGCGACGAAGAGGATGTCGGGTTGCGCAGCGCTGATATGCGCCAGCGTCGCCGTGTCGTCTTCCGGCGTGGGTGAGCCAGCGTATGTTCCCGCGGCGATCAATCCCGGATGGCGCTGCGTCAGGATGGCGGCCGCCGTCTCGGCTACCCCCGGCTGTGCGCCCAACAGAAATACGCGCCAGCCATCTGTCGCCGCGCGCGCCGCCAGCGCCTCCATCAGATCAACGCCTGTCACCCGCTCCGGCGCCCGATACCTTCGCAGGCGCAATGCCAGCACAACGCCGATGCCATCCGCGACCACCAACCCGGCGTGCTGGATGATCGCGCGCAGTTCGTCGTTCCGCCGCGCGCGCATGGCGATCTCGGGGTTGAGTGTCACCACCTGCCACGCCCCACGCCGCTTATCTGCGCCCGCCTGGCTCGATGCGAGATACGCAGCAATGCGCTCGACCACCTGTGCCTCTCCAAGTAGCGCCACCGGCAGCCCAAAGAGCTTCCCCAAGGGCATATCAGGTGGTGTATTGCTTGCACTAGCAGGTGTCATGTCTTCACGCCGCGCATACTCCCACCAGATGTCACCGAAGAGCTATCCACCGTATGGTACGCGGAAACACGTCGCCAGATCAACCGCTGTAGTGTACAGGTGATCAATGCTGAAGCGCGAGGTTGTCCACCAGCCAGCCGTTTGCGCTGCGCAGGCAGACGACCTGCGCCGTCGCAGGGAATGTCTGCGCGATGCCGCCGGTATGGGCGACAGTCGCCTTCACTATCAGCGTGATCTGCATTGTGGCGCTGAGATTGTTCGATGCAAGCTGGTAGGTGTGCAGCGCCGGGATACACTGTGTTATGCGCAATCCCTGGCCAAACGCGCTGGTGAACACCTTCGTGGCCCCCTGCTCATGCTGGAAGGCGGGCGTAAAATAGGTATACACATGGGCTGCGTCACCAGCAGTGAACGCCTGACAGAGCCTGCCGACCAGATCGAGCGGCGCCAGATCGGTCCCTTGCAGAGACGACTGGATCGCGCCGATTCTCCAGTCGGTTCCAACTGGGACAAGCGCGATCAGGCCGGTGACACTGCTGTGGCGTGTCAGCGTCACTTGAAAGCGCACGACATTGGGACGTTGCATATAGCCGAACTGCGGCGTTTTGCCCTGCTGCTGCGCCGTACACCTCGTCACATGGCCGTCAAGTTGGTCACGCAGCGTCTCGTCGGTCTGGAACATCTGCCGGGAAAATTGCTGTTGCATGGTTGGAGACAACAGATCATAGGCCGGACTGTAGCTGGCGCCGGTGAGAGCGACGCAGAAGGCGTTCGCCACCTGCTGTGGACGCGCCGCCTGTGCCTTGCCATAGAGATAAAGCGCGCCGACGCCGCCCAACGCCAGCAGCAACAACACCAGCAGCGCCGTATTGACGATGCGCCATCCCAGCGATCCGCGCCGTCGGGGGCGCGGCGACTGTGGGGTAGGCAGCTTCGTCGTCGTGGCCTCGCTATAGGCCGCGCGTGTCGCGTGCTCCGACTCTTTGCGTCGTCCTTTGCGCGGTGGGGTGGGAACTGGAGCTGGCATGTGTGCAGGGGGTAGTGGCTGTACCGGCTGGGGCAGTGGCGGCGCGGTGGGCGCCGCAAGCCTGCCGGTTGGCAGATCGGCGATGGATGGCATAGAAAGCCTGCCGGTTGGCAGATCAGCGATGGATGGCGCAGGCGCCCCATTCGCTGCTGGCGCCGACGGAGACAGCGGCATGGACGCTACCGCAATGCGCGCCGTGGGCAGATCAACAAACAGGTCGCCAGCGTTCATCGGCATTGTGCCAGGCATTGTGCCAGGCATTGTGCTGGGCGGACGATCAGGTGGATGTGTGGCGGCTGGTAGCGGCGGCGCCGAGGTAATCGCCACCCGCGCAGTTGGCAGGTCAGACAGTATATCGGTGTTTCCCTGTTTGTCAGATGTGGCGCCATTCACGCCGTTGTGCGCGCCACGGATATCTGGTCTCGCCAACCTGTCAGGTCCGTCTGGATTCGTCACGTCATGTCCCCCCATGCCCTGCCACACTACTGTAGGATAACACCCTGAACAATACCGAAGCGCAACATCTGCATGTCTATACTCTACTGATTGGCGCCAATACCTGTGGTATAGGACGTTTGAACAGGCGTGTAGTATCCAGCTAGGGGACGTGGAGCGGCTATCTACTGCTCGATCAGTCGTTCGAGAGATATGTTGGCACAGGGACTGCATAGGGTTACACGGGAGAATAATCAGCCCACTGAGACATACGTGTGACAACCCGGTTGGGGTTGATACGTACTGTATAATAGAGTGGGTTGTGTCGAGGCCATTGCGCGGGAGAATACTTCCGACGATGGCGGAACGCGGAAACCATGCGCAAAGCCAGCGCAAACGCGCTATATCGCGGCGAAGCATGCGCGCGGATGACGCGAGGATGATAGGTAGAGAAAGTGACGACACGGGCGTTGCGGCGCTTACGACTCACCACGCACACGTCCTGCGTGTAGGTATCACGTAATACAACGTCGTACCTATCACGCACAGGATGGGATCGGTTCATTCAGGGCTAACGCCTCTGGCCGACACCCCAGCGGATGAGCCAGCACTCCAGGATGGAGTGACGCTACGACGACTCGTAGAGGATGAAAGCGTGAAGATTTTAGACCGGCTTGTTCCCGCACAGGGACGCGCCGCCAAAGTTATTGATGGTCAACACCCAGAATCAAGCCAGATGCGCCCTATAGTGAACGCGACCCGACCGGATATGCTATCCCTGCCTGCGGACGCTACCGGTCGCCCGATGCAGGGCTATTGCAACATCATCGTCGGCGTCACCGGCGCTGAACTGGACCGCGAGACGGTGAGCGTCGCGTGTATCCTCGCCAAAACCAAGAAGGTCGAGGCGTTTGCGATCTACGGCATCGAGGTGCCGAGGACGCAGCCGATTGACGCCGAGATGGC
The DNA here is from genome assembly GCA_039924685.1 of Ktedonobacterales bacterium. Lineage (GTDB taxonomy): Bacteria > Chloroflexota > Ktedonobacteria > Ktedonobacterales > JADMIN01 > JBDTAI01. The sequence continues at coordinate 28,983 of JBDTAI010000351.1, read as the reverse complement.
GAATGAGACGAACGCAGCCAGTGTGGCGCTGGAACGCGCCCGCGCCATCGCCGAACAGGTGGGCGCCGATCTCGAACCAGAAATTGTCCAGTCACGCTCGTTTGGTCAAAGCCTGGTTGATGAGAGCGAGGCGCATGGTTGCGCGCTGATCATCCTGGGTGTCCCCTACCGGCTGGGCCACAGCGGTCAGTTTCAGATCAGCGAGACCGCCGACTATGTGCTGAAGCATGCGCGCTGCAAGGTGTGGATTGTGCGCGACAAGAATTCGGAGAAGGACGCACACCCGGAGCGCGTTGAAGCCGCCATCGGCGTCTGAGTTCGATCAATCGCGGCCACTGGTCGCTGCGTGTTGCCTTCGCAGCCTTGAGAGGCCGACGCACGCCACGACGCCAGGCACAAGCAGTAATCCCCTTCTCAACAGGTGAGAAGGGGATGTGTTTTGCTACCGTTCACCTCACGATTTGTGCGATACCGTTGTGTAGCGTGCTGGCGTTCACTTCACCAAGCCACACCGCTCGTATCACACCGCGCGCATCTACCAGCGTGAGCGTCGGATAGTAGTCCACGCCATACCTTGCGGCCACCCGTGCGCCGTTATCCAGCAGGATCGGCGCGTCGAAGCCGAGTCTCTGGCTATACGCCGCTGTGATGTCGGGCCGCTCTCCTGGCGCATCAATCGCGAGTGTTGTGAGTAGTGGAAAACCGCTGGCGACCGCATGCGCCGTTTGCAGTTCGCTCAGGCAGTGGGTGCAAAGCGTGTTGAAGAAGACGAGCAACACGACGTGTCCACGCTGCGCAATGAGCGTCTGCGGAGCAGGCAGCAGCGCGCCATCCTGCGCGGCAGGCAGTGTGAAAACAGGCGCGGGCTTGCCTACCAGCGCTTGCGCCCCGGCAGGCGATGGCAACAGCGTGCGTGCCAGCGCAAAGAGCACGACCGCCACCAGCGCCGCCACGATCACTCCGACACGCAGCCACGCAATTGCCGTGAAGCCGCTTGCACGGCGCGAAACAACGCTATACCACTCGCCAACACCACTCCTGCCCATGAACACGCCTTCTTCTCCGCCGTCGCCGTGATACTGCCGCATCGCGCCTCATATTCGTCGCCTCATATACGCATGGTATCATGTGGTGTATGCCAGGGTGAACCACACGGGCTGGATCAGCAGGATGTATACGAAACACATTACCCATTACACTCACTGGTGGGCAGGCGCTTGACGGCGAAAGTGTCGTGCCTGGCTTCAGCTATGCCATCGCTGATCGTTTCCAGCCATTTGCCGAATAGGCAAAGAGCAGCCCTCGTCCGTCATCAGGACGAGGGCTGCTGCTATTCAACATCTCTATTCAACATCTCTATGCGCGGCGCGCGCGACGATGTTGTCGCGCCTGCTTGCGGGCCGCTTTCTCTGTCAGATAGAGCGCCAGCAGGATCAGCGCGGTCAGTTCGATGGCGACACCGGTTGGCCCGCTGCGCAGCGCCAGCGTGACCAGCGCCAGCACCAGCGCGATTCCCACCAGCACCGATAGCATCTTGCTCACCAGCGTGAAGAGATACGCCCGCAGCGTCAGCGATCCCTCACCGCCCTGCGCGAAAGGCGCCTGAGTTGTCTGAACCGTTCCATTCGCCTGCTCGCTGGTTTGATCGGCCTGTTGGGCTTCCTTCTCATTCTTGCGTTCCGTCGCGGCGAGCAGAACACCTGTCACCGACAACGCGGCTGTTACCAGCGGCATGATCGTCGTCATTGTGCGGTGGGTCTGGCGCAGCGTCTGTGTATGGTTTTGTTGCAGCATACCGATCATCTCCTCGCCGTTGTAGTATTTCTGTGCTTGCCTGAATGGCCCCAAAGCCTCTTGGCTTCTGCTTTTCTGCCCCTTTTGTGGACAATCAACCATTCCTTCACAGACAGTCAAAAACGGCAAGAAAAACGATCAAAGATCGTCTCCCTCAGTGTCTGCGATTTCGTCGCACGCGCCCTGAATAGACAGGGTGAACCAGAAGGTGGACCCCTGACCCGGCGCGCTTTCGACGCCGATGTGCCCGCCGTGGCGCTCGATGATGGTGCGGCTGATGTAGAGGCCCAGCCCCAAGCCCACACCCGAACCGCTCTGCTGCTCGATCCCCGGCACACGATGGAAGCGTTCCCAGATATGCGCCTGCTCGGTTTCTGGCAGCCCCGGCCCGCAGTCGCGCACGGCCACCCGCGCCAGATCGCTCAGTTCGCCCTCGATGGAAAGTGTCACCGCGACTGGTTGATCCTCCGCGGAGTATTTGAGCGCGTTGGTGAGGAGGTTGGTGATGACCTGCCCGATACGGTCGGCGTCAGCGCAGACGGGAACGCTATTCTCTGCAAGGTTGAGCGCGATCACACGGTCAGGCCACCCCTGGCGCTGCTCCTGCACGGCGTCGGTGATCTGCGCGACCAGATCACACGGCTCTGGGCGCATCTCAAGTCTGCCCGACTGGATGCGCGAGACATCCAGCAGATCATTGACCAGCCGCGCCAGCCGATCCACCTGACGGTCCGAGCGTTCGAGTAGTTCCTCGGCTGCGCGCAGCTTGTTCGCCATCTCCTGTGTCGCTGGCGCGGCTACCTGCGCCTGGCCGTTCGCCACCAATTTGATACGCCTTCTCACTAGCTGCACATTGGCTTTGACGCTGGTGAGCGGAGTGCGCAACTCATGGCTGGCGATCCCCAAAAACTCGTCCATGCGTCGGTTCGCCTCGACCAGCGCCAACTCGCGTCCGCGCGCCTGCTCACGCTGCCGCAGCAGCCGCTCGCGCTCGATCACCAGCCCAGTCAAGCGCGCAACGGCGCCGGCCAGCGCGAACTCCTGTGGCGTATAGGTGTGGTCAGCGCCACCATAGTCAAGCGCAATAAAGCCGTAGAGCCGCTCGCCGACAAGCATGGGAACCAGCAACAACTGGCGTACATGGTCGGGATTGGGCTGCTGATCATACGGCGGCTGTGTCATGTCCATCAGCAGACTGTCTCCGGCGCGAAGTTTGCCCGCCAGCGCCTGATCTGGATTGTCACTCAAACGGACGCCAATGGGTTGTTCCTGCCACCACTGCGGCTCTCGCTCCGGTTTCAGGCCAACTAACGCCACCGGCTGGATCATGTCGTTTTCAGGGTCGAGCGAGGTGATGACGATGCGCTGGCAACCCAGCACACTGCGCGTCAGTTCCGCCAGCCGCAGTCCAACACCATAGGCGGGGTGGCGCAGCGGCTCAGGAATGTAGAGCGGATGCTCACTGGAACTGTGTTCGGCGTCGCTCGAGACGATGGTTTGCGCCATCTCCAGCAGGGCCGCCAGCGCCTCGTGGGTGCGACGCTCCAGCCGCCGGTGTTCGGTCACATCGTGCGCAATGGCGACGGCGCCTGTGATTTTTTGCTTCTGTGCCCGAAACGGCGCGGCGCTCATGGTGAGGTAGAGTTCCTCACCGTCAGACGCTAACGAACGTAGCTCCACCCCCGAAACTGCCTCGCCGCGCAATGCCCGCGCCACCGGCAGCGCCTCCGCTGGATAGGGGTCGCCATCCATCGTCAGCAGGTGGCCAGCGGCTGGGATGCTGGCAAGTGGCGCTGTGGCTGTATCTGTTGTCGCCGGCTGGGCGCCTGCCATGTGTTGGCCAGCCTCGTTCAGTTGCACGATGTCGCCCGCCGCATTGTGGATAAAAAGCATATCAGGGATCGCCTCGATCACGGCATTGAGGCGCGCGCGCTCGGTGGCAAGCGTTCCGGCCAGCGTCTGGGCCTCACGGTGAGCGCGCTCCACCTGGCTCGCCACCACGCTGATCACGCAGCCGACGACGATCAACAGGATGAAACTGACGAGTTCATCGGGCGTCGCCAGCGAGGCGGAGAAATACGGTGGTAGCAGAAAGACATCGAGGAACACCGCGCCGACGAAGGTGGCAAGAAAACTCGGTCCAGCGCCCCAACTCAGCGCCACCAGCGCCACAATCAGCGCCATCAGCAACCCGCGCACGGCGAAAGCAGGGAAGAGGTGAACAAACAATGTGTCCGCCAGCACTGCCAGCGCCTGCGCCAGCACAGCGACCACATACCCCACCCACCACTTTTCGCGCAGTGAGGAAGGCAACCAGCGCGGCGCAAAGGTGTTTGTGGCGAGCCAGCGCAGCTTGTCAACAAGTGTTGCGCGCATACGCTGCCCCAGATCGCTCAGGCGTTGTCGTGTCATGAGAGATTGCATGCGATCATGCGCTTTCTGCCGGATATGCGTGGCTCACGACGCTCTCGTTTCAGGACGCTATCATACTGTCCCGCACTCGACCGAAGATGGTGGTTGAGGTGATGCAGCATACTGCATGCCGAAACAAGCGTTGTTGCAGTTGCGTACGCTGTGTCTCCTGCACTGTAGCACATCAGGTTGCGCTACTTGCGCCCTGGCAGTGAAGGTCACCCTGACTGGTCTTGGCGCGCCCTGGCCCCGCACACAACAGCGCCCCTTTCCGCGCGTAGTACACTGTGATGTGGGAGATACCGTGTGTCGGCCAGGTCATCACCCAGGCATGCCAGACATCAGGCATACACTTAAGACATTGAAACCGTCCAGTTTCGCCGGTTGGCCGACCATACGACGTGACACGAACTCGATGACGCATGATCGCTTGTTCGCATGAGCGCGTGATCAGGAGACGATACAATATGATTATCTTTGGGCTGGCGGCTCTGGGCGCCACCATCGTCGTGGCGCTGATGGTGGTGATGGCGTGGCTACTGGCGCGACGACAGCCGCCAACCTGGCCGGACCTTGCTCGCTGGGCGGCGACGCTGTGGGTCCTCAACTTTCTGCTGGACCTGCTGATCCTCTACTTCGCCATGCCTGCGCTCACCGGCCCCTATGGCGGCTGGCAGTGGGTGCTCTGGCCACTGCTGCTGACGGGCGTCTTTGCCATCTTTGGCGGCGGCTTCACCTCGGCGCGCGCGACGCTCGATGCGCTCAATACGCGCTTCAACGCGCTTAACGCTAACTCCGGCGCCGCTGGCGCATCCTATCGGCGGCATAGCTCCGGCCCAATCAATATCACACCCCGCCCCGGCGTGCGGTCGAGTGCGTTGGCAGGTGGCAGCGCCATCGTACTTGTATTGCTGATGGCCGCTGTGGTCAACGGGCTGATCGTCGTCGGCACGACCTGGTTCGACCCCAACGCGCAGGCGCTGGCGGCAATTCCGCACATCATCACTGAGCCAGCCTCGCAATCGCTGCCACCCACCAATGTTGACCACATCGTGCTGGTGACGCAGGGCGTGGCGTCGTACCTGGGGCAGCAGGCACTGGCCTCTGGCGGACAGAATCTCGGCTCGATCTACCACACCGAGCAGGCGGCATATACACTGCAATCGGTGCGCAAGCATCTTTACTGGATTGCGCCGCTGGTCTACAACAACGTCTACGCCAACCTGGGCAACTGGCAGAGTCCCGGCTATGTGGTGGTGGACGCCGAAGACCCGAACGTGTCGGCGACGCTGCGCACCGGCTACCATATGCGCTACCTGCCGGGCGCGATCCTCAATCAGGATTTGCTGCGCCATGTGTATCTGAGCGGCTACACCTATGGCAATCTGGTGGACCCGACGCTGGAGGTGGATGATAGCTGGCGCCCCTACTTCACCATCTCGCTGATGCAGCCGACACGCGGCTTCACCGGCGATGTGGTCAAGCGCGTGCTGGTCGTTGATCCACAGACCGGAGACATCGCCAACGATGCGCCCAACACCGTACCGTCATGGGTTGACCGCATCATCCCCGCCGCATCCGTCAATGATTACCTGACGTGGTGGGGGCTGTATGAGCACGCGCCGTGGTTCAACCCATCCGGCGCGCGGCAGCAAGCTCCTGCGACCGCCATGCCTGAACTGGTCTACAATCAGGTGGATCAGCCGGTATGGCTCGAGCCGATGACATCGAGCGCGGGCAGCGACAACTCAAGCACTGGCGTCGTACTCTTCGACACCCGCGATATGACGGGCCGCTTCTATCCGCTGACGGGGCTGGGCGTGACGGCCAACGTCGAGAGCGCGTTCCAGTCGAATCCCAGCAACATCCGCAACTATACCGTCGGCACGGTGCAGCTTTACGAGATTTACAATGAGCCAACCTGGGTCGCCACTTTTGTGCAGACCAACAACTATGGCGAGAGCTTCCAGGCGGTGGGCATGGTGGATGCGCACCATCTGCAAGGCGCCAACGTGATCATGGCCAGCACGAAGTCCGATGCGCTGGCAGCCTATGCGCAGTGGCTGGCGAACAACAACATCCAGGGGGCGACAGCGGCTCCGACAGGCAAGCTGGTGACAACGCATGGGACTATACAACGCATCTCCGCCGCGACGCAGAACGGCACAACGGTCTACTACCTGCTGATCAATGGGCAATCGCACATCTTCCAGGCGGGCATCAATCTTAGCCCGCAACTGCCACTGGCGCAGGTGGGCGATACTGTTGTCGTCACCTTCCTCGATACAGGGCAGAATGTGGTGACGCTGCGCAGCTTCAGCGACCAGAGTGTGCCGGGGGCGTCCCCGACACCGTCACCGTCCCCTGGCGCGACGAGTACGCCATGAAGCGCGGCCAGCCAGCGCGAGCAGGTAAATCCTCGCCTGAAGTCGGCAAAGCCGACGCGAAGCCTGCCTCCGCTGGCTGTGAGGTAAAGACTCACGACGATGGGCAGTGGGTGAACATCAGTTGTGTTGTGGAGGCGTCTGGCGGGCGTCCGCGTCGCCCCCGATGCCACTTCGGGTGAAGGGCGGCGCCAGTGGCTGTGCAAGCCATATAATACCAGTGGCGCACACGTCTGATGCCTGATTGCGCCTGATGATCACACCGTCAACACCCATCACCTATGGAGTTCTCATGCTTGCCGCCGCCAAATGGGGGGCCATTGTCGGCCTTGCCACCTATGCTGTCATCCAGTTGCTCACGCTGATCTCCAACGACGCCTTCCCTGGCGCAGTCGGACCGAATAATCCCGGCGCGGTGACGCTGGGTTGCCTCAGCCTGCTGATCTTCATCTTCGCCTTCTCAGCGTCAGGGTTCTACACCGGACGTGAGACACGTATCGCCGGGCTGGGCGCCATCGCCGGCATGGTGACGTTTGCCATCTATGCCGCGCTCTCGGCGATCTACAGCGTCAACGGGCGGCTGGAGATCAACACGAACGTACCGGGCGGATTGGGCGCCGCGATCCTCGTGGCGGGTCTTGCCTTCCTGCTGTTTCTCACTATCGCCGCGCTGATCGGCTGGCTAGGCGGACGACCAGGCGCTGGCAAACTCGGCCTCGCCCGCGCCAAAGCCGCACACCTCGCCACCTCGTCCGAATCGGCAGAGACAGTGGAAGGGTGACAGGAGTTGGGGAGCGGGCGTAGTGGCGTGGCCCCGCCAGCGGCTGAAGCCGCGCCTAGAGCGGCCCAGGCCGATGCAAAGCCCGCTTGCGGGGGCTGCAAGTCAACCGGCGGTGGCCCGTGAAATGCGCCAGCGGCGCGCCGTGTACCCGTTACAGGCGCCACATCGCCTGCCATCTGCCACATAGGCGCATAGGCGCATAGGCGCATAGGCGCATACCACAGGCCGTGGAGACGGCCTTCGCGTCCCGATAGGGACTTTTTCCAGGCGCGGCTTTAGCCGCCCGCCCTCTGTCGCCCATACGGCAGCGGCAGCGTTGGCGCCGTGCGCAGCAGGTACGCGGGCGCGTGCCATGAGCCCCTACAACACGCCTCTGCTCTCCCGCGCCTCGTCGGGGAGGGCCGGGGTGAGGTCACTCCTCCGCCCAGTCGCGGGCGCGACTGACAGCTTTGCGCCACCGGGCGTAGAGCTTTTCACGTTCAACTGGGTCCATCGTCGGCGTGAAGGTGCGGTCGAGCGCCCAGTGGCTCGCCACCTCCGCCTGGTCGCGCCAGAAGCCCACCGCCAGCCCGGCCAGATACGCCGCCCCCAACGCTGTCGTCTCGCGCACTTTTGGCCGTTGCGTCGGTGTCCCCAGAATGTCCGCCTGAAACTGCATCAGCAGATCGTTGACCGCCGCGCCGCCATCCACACGCAGCGAGAGCAGTGTCTCGCCGGAGTCAGCCAGCATCGCATCCAGCACGTCGCGGGTCTGGTAGGCCATCGCGTCGAGCACTGCTCGCGCCACATGCGCCGCCGTCGTCCCGCGTGTCAGCCCCAGAATTGCCCCGCGCGCCTTTGCATCCCAATAGGGCGCCCCCAGCCCGACGAAGGCCGGCACGACATAGACGCCGTTCGCGTCGGCAACCTGCCGCGCCAGCGCCTCCACGTCCACACTCGCTTTGATCACTCCCAGGCCGTCGCGCAGCCATTGCACCGCCGCCCCCGCCACAAACACGCTGCCCTCCAGCGCATACGTCACCTGCGGAGCGGCTGGATCGCCCAGCGCCCAGGCAATCGTCGTCAGCAGGCCATGCTGCGAGGCGCGCGGCTGATCGCCGGTATTGAGCAGCATGAAACAGCCAGTGCCATAGGTGTTCTTCGCCATGCCGGGGGTGAAGCACGCCTGCCCGAAGGTCGCCGCCTGCTGGTCGCCCGCCGCCCCCGCGATCCGGATCGCCGCCCCGAAGTAGCGCGGCTCAGTCTCGCCATAGACCGCGCTGGATGGCGCTACACGCGGCAGCATGGCGCGTGGCACGCGCAGTTCGCGCAGCAGATCGTCGTCCCAGTCGAGCGTGTGGATGTTGAAGAGCATTGTGCGCGAGGCGTTGGTATAGTCGGTGACGTGGACGCGCCCGCCGGTGAGGCGCCAGATCAGAAAGCTGTCTACCGTGCCGAAGAGGATGTCGCCACGCTCGGCTCGTTCGCGCGCGCCATTGACGTTATCCAGCAGCCAGGTGATCTTCGTGCCAGAGAAGTAGGGGTCGATCACGAGGCCAGTTTTGGCGCGGACGGTATCTTCGAGGCCACGGCGCGTCAGTTCGTCACAGAGCGGCGCGGTGAGGCGGCTCTGCCAGACAATGGCGTTGTGGATGGCGCGACCGCTGGCGCGATCCCAGAGGATGGTGGTCTCGCGCTGGTTGGTGACACCAATGGCGGCCACATCGCTCGCGCTGGCGCCTGCCTGTTGCAGCGCCTCCTGCGCGCTGGCGAACTGCGAGGTCCAGATCGCTTCGGGATCGTGTTCCACCAGGCCCGGCGCCGGGAATAGCTGCGGGAACTCCTGCTGGGCCACGCTCACTACCGCCCCGCGCGCGTCGAAGAGGATCGCCCGCGAACTGGTCGTCCCCTGATCGAGCGCCAGCACATAGCGTGCCTTGCCATCTCCCGCGTCGCCTGAATTCGTCACCATCTGCGCCATGTAGCAGCCCTCCTCGCTCGTTCTATCTCTGTGGTAACTCTGAGGTATCCGCGTGGATCTGCGAATGCCAGCCGACCTGCGTTATGCTGCAGACGCCCCAACCGCCCGGCGAGACGGTCAGAAGTACTATACGCCAGTGGGACTTCTCTGAACAGAGCAGTGATCATCCCAGCCCCACGTAGCCCGCAACGCAAGCGGCCCAGTGCGGTTCAGGCGGTCGTCCGGCCCTTGCCATTCACCATGCGGGCGCCTACAATACCCTTGTCATTTTCTTCTCGCCTGTTGCCAGAGGGCATCATCGAGGCATTCATCATCAGGTCATCTTGTCATCTCGTCATCATGCCAGATAAAGGAGGAGCGCGTTCACCATCCTCTGCTTGCGTCGTTTCTGTCAGCACTTCAAGTCCATGCCAACGGTTCACCCGGGGACGGATGTGCGCGGATGCTACGCAGAGGTCAGAGGTATAATCAACGCGCATAAGCCAGGCCATGAAGTATCAGCGCGATTCGCAACGCTCGGCCCCCGTCCGCTCACAGCCGCTTCCCGACTTTGGACCAATGGGGATGCGCGCGCCCACCAGCGGACCACCCATCACAGGCAACCGGATGGCGCTCTCCGGCCTCATCAACCAGACATTGCGCGCGGTGGCGGAGCGCGATCAGGAGCGCCCACACATCCTGAATACGCTGATCATTGCCCAGATATTGCTCACCATCGTGATCGCGCCGGGGTATCTATTCCCTTTCACGTTCTCGCCGACGTTCTTTGTGCTGGTGGCGACGCTATTGATCTACATCTCAGCCCTGATCCTCAACCACTCGCTGCGCAACTTCGCCCGCGCGGTCTATGTGCTGATCTTCGGTGGCGCGGCTGGCATGGCGCTACAACTCTTCCTCACGGCGACACTGGCGCATAGCCCCACGGCAACTGGGCAAATCTCGCTGCTGTTTCTGACCGCCATCATTGAAGCCGGACTGCTGTTGACACCGGATGCGACGCTGTTGCTGGCGGCTGTCACAGCCATGCTCACGGCGGTGGCGCTGTTGCTGGCGCTGGCGCTGGCTCCCGACGCAGGGCACAATCTGAGCGATGTCTATCTGTTGATGGTCTATGCGCTTGGCCTGCAAGGGCTGACTGGCTATCTCGCCTGGACACTGTCGCAATATCTTTTCTACAGGGTGACGAATACACAACGCGAGCAGGGCGCCCAGTTCGCTCAGGTACGGCTCGACGCCCAGCGCATGCAGATGGAGGAACAGCGCGCACGTGTCAACGATGGCGTGGCGGCGATTCAGACGGCGATTGCTCGCGCCTTGAGCGAAGACTACGATACCCGTGTGGATGTGCCGATGGGCGAGATGTATCCGCTCAGTGAGAGTCTGAGCCTGCTGATCGAGCGGATGAAGGCGATGCGTGAGACGGAACGCAAGCTCCAGCGTGTCGAAGCGATGGCCGTGCCGCTGGTGGAGGTGGCGGGCCGCATGACAGATACCATGACGCCGACGCCCTCGAGTCTGCCGATCATGACCGAGACGGCGCTCGATAGCGTGCCAGTGGCCATCGGCCAGGCGCAGGCTGCCAATGCGCGTCGGCTGGGGCGTGTTCAGAAGCTGGCGAGCGAAATCTTCATCGCACTTGGCCACAGCGGCGGAGTCCTGGGCAATACGGCTGAGGAGGTGGTGAGGGCGCAACACATCGCGGGCGCGCTGATCGCCTTGACCGAAAGCCTGACAAGCGCCACGCAGAAACAGCTTGATCTCTTGATGCGCGCGCGACGCACGCTCTCGATCCTGCTGCCCGCTGAGATCACTCAGGCGGCTCCCGACGACGCGCCTGACACGCAGCGCAACGCTGCCACTCTCTCGCCCGAAGAAGCCGCGCGATTGCTGGGTCTGGGTGTGGATGTCGGCCTCACCCCCGGCTATACCGGCAAATTCGACATTCTCAGCCCTGCCAGCCCGGAGGAGGCAGGGATCGCGCCGCTGGCAGCCCTTCCGTCCCTGATGAACGATGCAGGCGGTGAGTTGCCGGGCGAGCTTGCCGATGTCTGGCACATCCTGAGCCAACTGACCGAGGAAACCACACTGGAGGAGCGCGTCGTCAGCACACTGGCGCGTGAACTTGGCATCCTGTCGCGTTCAGTGCGGCAGGCCGATAGAGGTGTTGCCTGGCTGCTTCAGGCGTTCGATGCCATGCGCCACGACGCCGATCAGTTGCAACAGGTCTCTGGCGGCGCGCAGCCGCTGCCGATGGAGTCGGCGCAATCGGCAATCGGCGCGCAGGAGCTACGTATGCCGCCGCCCAGCACACCTCTCAACACGTATACCAGTGGATCGCTCGATACGCCGACAGGGTCACCCTATCCTTCGCGCCCACTGGACGACATGGCGGCGCCTCCGCCATACGATCCAACACCTGCGCCGGGCAGCCTCAGCGGGTCACTGGCAAACAGCGATGCGACGCTGGCCGAACTCGCTGCCGAGGCGCCCAGGCCGTTCGACGCGCCCGGCTCGATCCGCGTAAACGATCTGCTGGGACTCGATGTGCTGCCACCGGATAGCCCCTCGATGGCGCTCGATGCCGACGCCATGCAGGAACACATCCAGCAAGAGCAGCAGAGCGGCGACGACACGACGACTCCCTAATGCGGCGGCTCGTCATTCAGCAGTTCGGGGAGGTAGCGGATGATGCGGTCGGGGTGGACGGCGCAACCCACAGGCAAACCGGCGCCTGCGAGATCGTGCCAGACGCCGACGATCCCCAGCCGTTGTGGCGCGGCGACATCCCACTCGAGGTTGTCGCCCACCATCCAGCCGCTCTGCGGGGTGAGCCGAAGCGCGCTGATGGCGTGGCGATAGACGCGCTCGTCGGGCTTGCCCACGCCAAACTCCCCCTCGACCACGATCACCTCGAAGAAGGGCGCAAGCTGATGGCGCTCGATCTTGCGCCGCTGGGCGAGCGCCGCGCCGTTGGTGAGCAGGGCCAGCCGCACGCCGTATGCCTGTAGCTGCTGTAGCGTTTCGAGCGCGCCAGGGAGCAGGTGTGAGCTTTCGTCGCGCAGCTGGGCATAGTCGCGCGCCATCTCAGCTGCCAGCGGTTGACTGTGCGCATCATCAAGCCCTAGCCGGGTGAGCGCGGTGGCGATGATTTGCTGGCGGGCGACGACCAGATCGAGGCGACCGAGACGGTGGCGCTCGGCGTCGTCCCAGTACCATGCGCGATACGCATTGATGGCGTCCAGCGCCTCCGCCGCAGTGAAGGGCGCAAATTGCGCGGCATACTGCGCGCACACACTCGCCCACGACTCCGCCGCGCCCAGCGAATCAGCGAGGATCGTATCATCCAGGTCGAAGAGGATCGCGGCAGGCAGCATCGTGTCTCCTTCCAGGCAAAGCAGCTAGTCGAAAAGTGTGCGCGTGAGTACAGGTGAGAGCAGGTGAGAGCAGGTGAGAGCAGGTGATGGGGCTATGTCAGCGTTGACACTGTCTATTGTGCCACACACGTTTGCGATTTGCCGTCTGGCTGCGAATGCGCCATTACCCACATGGCTCATATGCCTCACATTGCTCAACGTGGAACGCGCCAGTCCCCATGCGTTCTGCTCCATCACGCGCACAGCCGACGAGCTTTCGATTCTCTGTGTGGAAGACATCGTTCCTGCGGATGTCGTATGTGAGCGCGGATGGCGTGGCCTCGTCATCCAGGGGCCGCTCGATCTCGCGCTGACAGGCATCCTGGCTTCGCTGCTGGCGCCTCTGGCGACTGCGGACGTCAATATTCTGGCGCTCTCCACCTATGACACAGACTACATCTTCGTCAAGAATGAGCGGCTGATAGAGGCGCGGCAGGCGTTGGAGCAGGCTGGACATCGCGTTACACCATAGTCCGCTGGCGCGTGTAGGCCATATTACGCCATATGTGAGCGTGTTCACACAGCCGATACGGCGCTGGCAGATAAGTTCGTTATACAATCAGTTAGGCAATTCGGCTGAGGTTGGGTAGCGTCTGTCAGCCCATGCGTGCCCGCTACGGCGTTACGACTCTCATCTGTCATTATCCGCTATGAAATGGGGCTATCAATGCGTGAGGATATGTCTGGGGCCACCGGAGCAAACGAACCGTCGTCGGATGTTACTGATATGCCGACACAGCAGGTCGGCCCGGCAGCCGGCGCCACGCCTACAAAGCCGCGCTTCACGTCGCAGATCGGCCCCGATGGACGCTCCATGCCAGCCGGGCTCGACGAGGAAGAGCTTCCGCGCACACAACAATTGCCACCGGGCTTCTATCCCAGCGGCGCGCAACTCGCCCGCTCCGCAAAGACGCCACAGCAGCTACAACGCCGCAACCGCCGCCTCGGCGCTACTCTGAGCATCGTGCTGATCATTGCGCTGCTGGCGGGCGGCGCCTATTATCTCTATCCACTCTTCCACAATGGGCAATCAATCCTCAACATCAATGGCTGCGCGAAGGGGACGCCGTGCCAGGTCGCCAACGCCTATCTCAACGACTTCAGCAGCGGAAACTACGAGGCGATGTATGCGCTCACCTCGAACGCCAGCCGCCAGCGATTCAGCGACAAGCACATCCTGCGCGGCGACTTCAAGGACGCCCACGACTATATCGTGACGCGCACCTCCTCGATTCTGGCGGAGGCGCAGATCGTAGACATCCTGACGACCCCCGGCGCGGCGCAGAAGGTTGACGATACGCATGTCACCGTGCCGGTGCGTGAGGTGCTGACCAGCGCCCGCGTCGGCGACATCGCCCAGGACATCACGATTCCACTGGTGGATGAACAGGGCCACTGGCATGTAGATTGGAGTCCGGGGCTGATCTTTGCACAGCTCGACGACGCCAACGATCCCACCTATACGCGCAAGGTGCATCTCTACACTGCTAGTGGTTTGCGCGGCACGATCTTCGACCGCGACGGCAATGTGCTTGCCAAAGATGAGACAGTCTATGTGGTGGGCGTCGTTCCCAGCAAGATCACCAACGCGGCGCAGGTGTCGAGCGTGTTGAGCGTCAACCTCGATCTGACACCCGCCCAGGTGACGGCGGCCTATGCAGGCGCTCCCACCAACCAGTTCGCCGCCATCCGCACCATCACGCCAATGCTCTATGCCTCGATTAGCGGCGCGTTGAATGCAGTGGCGGGCGTGCAGGCGCAGACCACGACAGGCCGCGTCTATCCCTTTGGGCAGGATTTGGCGCCCGTAACGGGCTACCTCGGGCAGGTCTCGCCTGACGACATCAAGAATGACACGAGCCACTACTACGTATCAGGCGATGTGATCGGGCGCGCAGGCATCGAGGCGTGGGGTGAGCAGTATCTGCGCCCCGGCAAGGGTGGCTCACTGGTGATCGCCGCCACCAACGCCGATGGCACCCTCGGCCAGGCAATCTACACGCTGGCGACACGCGCCGCTGGTAATGGCGCCGACATCCACACCACCATCGCGCTTGCCCTGCAACAGGCGGCGATGGCGAGCCTGCGCAAGCAGAGCGGCCACAGTGGCGGCACGGTGGCGCTTGACCCAACGACCGGCGAAGTGTTGACGCTGGGCAGCAATCCAACGTATGACCCCAACGATTTTTCGCTGGGCATCACACAAAACGAGCTGGCGCGGCTCAACGCCGAGGATCATCCTTACGTCAACCGCGCCTATGCCACCGCCGATCCCATCGGCTCGAACTTCAAGCTGGTCACGCTCTCGGCGGGCTTGCAGAACGGCGTGACGCCAGCCCAGATATTTACGTGTACGGGACTCTATCAGGTGCCAGGGGCGGCAAGTGTGAGTCACGATGATGCGCCCCTGGGCCACGGCAATCTCACTGCGCCCGATGCCCTCGGCCCCTCATGCGATGTGGTGTTCTGGAAGATCGCCGTTTTGCTCAACAGCAAAGACCCCAACCTGTTGCCGAACGTCGCCAAAGCCTTTGGCTATGGGGCGCCAACCGGCATGATTGGGCTGCCAGTTGGCGCCGAAAATCCCGGCCTTGTCCCTGACCCCCAGTGGCTTCAGCAACACGAGAATGGGCAATGGACGGCGACCGACGCCGCCAACCTGGGCATCGGGCAAGGCTTCTTCCAGGCGACGCCAGCGCAGGTGGCGATGGCGACCGCCGCCATCGCCAACAACGGCGTGAGGATGCAGGCGCGACTGGTCAGCAGCGTGACAGCCGCCAGTGGCGCGACTCTCATCACCTTCCCCGCCAAACAGATCGGGATGTTGCCCCTGAGCGCCGACAATCTCAGTGTCTTGCAGGTGGCGATGCTTGGCCCGATCTACGATCCCAATGGCACGACATCGGCTGAGTTCAGGAACTATCCGATCACCGTCGCAGGCAAGACCGGCACGGCGGAATCGGGTCAGCCACTCCCGCACGCCTGGTTCTCGGTCTATGCGCCAGTCGCCAAACTCTCAGGGCCACCGGTGAAGCCACAGATTGCTATCGGCACGCTGGTTGAATACTCAGCCTCGGGTGAACGGTTCGCCGTGCCGGTGAGCAAGGCGATCCTCAATGCCTTCTTCCATCTGCCACCGTCGGACTGAGCCTCGACCATCCCATGACAGGCTAGTATCCTTCCCTCTGCCGCAAAAAGAGGGGCGATGGGTGAGGTCAAGGCGCCCATTGAGTGAGAAAACAGCGTGAGGAAGAGCGTGAGGAAAGGAGTACACCGCAATGGCAGTGATGATCACACGAGTGGGGATGGGCTACGATGTGCATGGCTTTGCGCCCGCCGAGGCCGGACGCCCGCTGATGATCGGTGGGGTGGCGATTCCGCATGAGCATGGCCTGGCGGGCCACTCAGACGCCGATGTGCTGCTCCATGCGCTGGTGGATGCGCTGCTGGGCGCTGCGGCGCTGGGCGACATCGGCGCCTACTTCCCGTCGAGTGATCCGCGCTGGCAGGACGCTCCCAGCGCGGCATTTCTTACCGCAACGCTGGCTATGTTGCGTGAAGGAGGATGGCGCTTAGGCAATGTCGACATCACCATCGTCACCGAGCGTCCGCGCATGTCGCCGCATATCGCCGCGATCCGGGGGCGACTGGCCGAGGGCATGGGAATCGCGCTCGAGTGCGTCAGCGTCAAGTCGAAGACCACCGACGGCCTGGGCTTTACCGGGCGCCAAGAAGGTATCGCCTGCTATGCGGTCGCTCTGATCGAGCGCGACGCCGAGTAGTTGCTACTGCGCGCTGCAATCGAGCCACGCGGAGCCGTAGGAGCGCATCGCTTCGATCACCGAGGCGAGCGCCTGCCCCTTCTCGGTCAGCGAATACTCCACTTTGGGCGGCACCTCGGCATAGGTGCGGCGCGTCAGCATGCCCTCACGCTCAAGCACAACCAGACGCTCCGAGAGCGTCTTGGGGCTGATGCCTTCGAGTGAACGCTCAAGTTCGCTGAACCGTTTCGTGCCATAGGTCAGATCGCGGATAATCAGCAGCGTCCATTTGCCGCTGATTATCTCGGCGGTGCGCGCGACGGGGCAGATGACACGCTCGTGGCTGCGCTGGGTAGGCGTATCCGCCTCAGTGGTCGGCGTAGCCTCAGCGCTGGTCGCTGTATGGCGTGAATGTTTTGTGGTTGTGGTTGACATGAGAAGCCGCTTCTCCCGCCGCGTGAGGGGACGCCCCGACGGGTGGCGCGTAGCGCAAAAAACTACGCTGGATACAGTGTTCGCAGAATACTATAGAAACTATAGCATGGACATGGCAGAGCGTAAAGAGTACCTGACACATTGTGACAAAAGTGCGACTTTTCACCTACCATGCAGAAACCTCCTGTCTACAACACACGTCTCCTTCCCACATGTGGGAAGGAGACGTGTGTTTCTATGTGCGCCAGTTACCAGCCAAGTGCTGGTTTAGTTGGCGGGTGGCATGCCAGTATTGCCACCGCCGGGAGCGAAGGTGATGCCACCTTGATCGCCGACACCACCACTGACACCCCCAGCGCCACCATTGACGCTGACGCCGTTTCCACCATTGCCACCGTTACCGCCATTGCTGTCAGGCAGGCTGATAGCCTTCGGGACGCCGTTGTCGTTGATGGTGGGGGCCGTCTCGGCGCCGGGTGTGGGCGACACCTCGGCCAGACTGATGCCTGTCTCGATCAAAATCTGCGCAAGCTGCTTCGCGTCGAGCGTCTCGTGACGGCGCAGTTCCGTGGCGATGCGCTGAAGCGTGACACGATGCTCGGCAAGCATCTCGCGTACCTGCTTGTACGCTTTCTCGATGAGGTCATGGGTTTCCTCATCAATCACCGTCGCCGTCATGTCGCTATACTCGCGCTGGCCGATGTCGCTGCCGCCGCCAAACGGGCTGGGACGGTCGCTGAACGAGACGAGACCCACGCGACTGCTCATGCCCCAGCGGGCGACCATGTTACGCGCGATCATCGTCACCTGTTGCAGATCGTTCTCCGCGCCGGTGGTGATGCCGCCGATCACCACATCTTCAGCCGCGCGCCCACCGAGCGCTGTCATGATGCGCCCGAAGAGGTAGTCGCGGGAGTAGTTGTACCTGTCATCAATCGGCGTATACTGCGTGACGCCCAGCGCCTGACCGCGTGGCACAATCGTCACCTTGACCACCGGATCAGAGTGCGGCGTCAGCAGGCCAACCAGCGCGTGACCGCCCTCATGGACCGCCACCACATTCAGGTCTTCCTCGCTCAACACCAGCGGACGCTCGGCGCCAAGCTGGATGCGGTCGAGCGCATCGAAGAAGCAGCGCATGTTCACCCTGTCGAGATTACGCCGCGCCGCGAGTAAAGCGGACTCGTTCACCAGATTGGCGAGATCGGCGCCTACCATACCGGTCGTCATGCGGGCCAGTGTCAGCAGGTCCACATCCGAGGCCAGCGGCACCCCGCGCGCATGGATGGCGAGGATCGCCTGACGACCCTTCCAGTCAGGGCGATCAACCGTCACGCGGCGGTCGAAGCGACCCGGACGCAAGAGCGCCTGATCGAGGTTATCGGGGCGGTTGGTGGCAGCGATCACCACCACAGCCTGCCGTGTGTCAAAGCCGTCCATCTCCACCAGCAACTGGTTGAGGGTCTGTTCGCGCTCGTCGTTGGTGGTCAGACTGGTGCCACGCTGGCGACCCACGGCGTCAATCTCGTCAATGAAGATGATGCTTGGCGCGGCCTTCTTGGCCTGATCGAAGAGATCACGCACACGACTGGCGCCAACGCCTACCAGCACCTCGACGAACTCAGAGCCGGACATCGAGTAGAACGGCACGCCCGCCTCACCGGCCACGGCGCGGGCCAGCAGCGTCTTACCAGTTCCCGGAGGGCCAACCAGCAATACGCCTTTGGGTATCTTGCCGCCCAGCCGCTGAAACTTTTGCGGCGTCTTGAGGAACTCAACCACCTCTTCAAGCTCGGACTTCGCCTCATCAACACCCGCGACATCCGCGAAGGCGGTGCTGGGGCGGTCCTCCATAATCAGCTTGGCGCGGCTGCGTCCGAAGTTGAAGATATTCTGCTGGCTCTGGGTCGCGCGTCGCGAGAGCCAGAAGAGCAGCAGCACAAGGCCCGCAATCGGCAGGATGTCGAAGAAGATCAGGTTTACCCAGAAGTCGCTCGAGTTGGCCTGCTTCGTCCATATCTGCACGCCATCAGTCTTCAACTGCTTGATCGGCGGCTGATCACTGGCGGGCGGGGTGAAGGTGTGGAACTTGGTTGACGACACCTTCGTGCCATCCTGCTCAGTATAGTTGAGGGTCGAATACAGATCGCCGTTGATGTTGCCGTCGCTCTGGATGGTGATATCCTTGACCTGACGCGCGTCGGCATGGCTCAAGAAGTCGCTGTACGACATCTCGATGGTTTGCTGACCAGTATTCGTGCTCAACCAAGCATAGAGGTTGTAGCCAACGATCACGATCAGCACAACCAGCAGAATACGTGACAGCCAGCCCAGGCCTGTGTTGGTCTGGCGCGGGCGATTGGGGTTGTTGGGATTCTGCCCATTCGGACCGGGCATATTGTTGGGCGCCCGATTGGCAGGCGGGCCGCCATCGGGACTGCGCAGCAGGTCTACAGTGCTAGACTGTGCGCCCTGCCGGGCATCTGTGGCTCGGAGCGACTTTTTGCGTGGCATTCGCTCGCGCCTCGCTTTCTGGTGTTAGAAATTCCTGGCGTTGCGCCTGTGTTGGCGTCGCCTCTTTAGCATAACTCTGGCGTTCTCGCGCCATCACAACAGCGCGCCAGGGACTGCACTCATTATACCGCACTATCTCCCAGTTGCGCCCATTTTCATCACGGCAGCATAGGTCTTTCCCGATGATGATGAAGTGTGACGCGGTAAGCGCGACAGACTGCGGTGTGACGTTCGTTTCAGATCAGCATGTGATCAACTGTACCGTATACGCGCCAGACCCTCGTTAGGGTGCATCGGTGGAATGCAGTTGGGTGGATGCGCCTATGGACTCCTGTCTCTGCTCGTATACGCATACAACAGATACGGAGCAAAGACACAGCGAACTGGGAGACTCAGGCGCAGAACACAAGAACGCCGTATCGCAAGCTGCGCGCCACTCTCTCGCCTGCTCTCAGGTACAGGCGGCGGAACGAGCGTCTATAGCCACCCCCTGAGCGGCGCGTGTACAATACTGTGTACACTACCAGGACGATACGCCGACGACGCGATAGCGCCTTCCAGATCAGCGCCCCTGAATTCCTGTCTGTACACATTATGTACACGCCACCGACGGAGGTTTGTTGTGACCGACCCCCATACCGCTCCTGCTCGGCCCTCTGCCACTGCGAACACGCCACTAGAAAGCGTAGACGACGTGATGGCGGCGTTGGCCGCACACCGCTATATCGCCGACCGTGGACTGGCGACAGCGATCTTTCTGGCGCTCAAACGCCAGAAGCCGCTGTTGCTGGAAGGCGAGCCGGGTGTCGGCAAGACCGAGGTGGCGCGTGTGCTGTCGGAGTTGCTGGGAACACAACTGATCCGGCTGCAATGCTACGAAGGGATCGATCAGTCCACCGCCGTCTATGAGTGGAACTATGCGCGCCAACTGCTCTATATCCGCCTGCTCGATGCCGGACGCGATGGCGCGCGCGAAGGGAATGCCCAGCAGGCGTCGGCCACCGCCATACATGACGTGTTTGGGGCAGAGTTCCTGATCAAGCGCCCGCTGCTTCAGGCGCTCGAAGCCAGCCACGAGCGGCCGCCGGTGCTGCTGATTGACGAACTCGACAGGTCCGACGCCGAGTTCGAGGCGTACTTGCTGGAACTCCTGAGCGACTACCAGATCACCATCCCGGAGATCGGCACCCTGCATGCCGAGCGCCCGCCGGTGGTCGTGCTGACCTCCAACCGCACCCGCGACATTCACGACGCGCTGCGCCGCCGCTGCCTCTACTACTGGATTGAGTATCCCACGCTGGAGAAAGAGTATGCCATCGTGCGGACGCGGGCGCCTGATGCGCCGGAGACACTGGCGCGGCAGGTGGTGGCCTTCGTGCAGGGTGTGCGCGGCGAAGACCTCTTCAAGGCGCCCGGCGTCGCCGAGACGCTGGACTGGCTGGCGGCGCTGGTCACGCTGGGGCATATCGAATTGACCGAATCAGCCGCGCGCGATGCGCTGGGGGCGCTGCTCAAATATCAGGACGACCTGCAAAAAGTAAGCAGCAGTTCAGTATTGAATAAACTGATAGAGAAAGCAAAGCCTACGCTACGCTAACACTGCGAACCAGGTGGGCATCAGCGCAAAACTCGTCTGCCAGGCAGCGCACACATGCGCCACCCGGCAGACGAGCCTTGTATACCCTTCCTGAATCCAGGCGTCACTCTATGTCTCTGCCTGTCTCCTCAAGGAAAGGTGGGAGTCGGGATTGAAGCTACGGATTGAGCGCATCGTCAGCCTTGCGCTCGGCCTTGCCCCAACCCTCCTGGACTGTGCCTTCGGCCTGCTTCATCTTGCCCTGGGCCTCCCAGTCGTCCTTGCCAGTCACTTTACCGGCGGCCTCCTGAAGTTTGCCACCAAGTTTACGCATGCCGCCTTTGCCCTGATTTGCGGCCCCGCGCTGATCAAGATCGGTATCGGCGTCCTGATCCGTCTGATCCATCTGATCCGCGTTCGGGTTCAGATTCGGGTCCAGGTTATCGCGGTCGTTGTACATGTCGCTCTCACTCCTTCATTGTTGCGAGACCATGTGCGATCTCGACCTGCGCATCAGTCATGTTGATGCGCTTTCTCACTACCATGCAACTTTCATGCCGTAACCTAGAAACATGACGCTGAGGCGCCGCGCAATCTGGTAGAATACACGCAACAGACGCAGATAGGTGTGGCGTAGACGCGCTGATGCGGACCCCCTATCGGCGGTCAGAGGCAGTAGAAAGAGGCGCATTGCATATGGCGCAGTTAGACGCGCTCGAATCGGTTGCGCAGCATCTGGTGAGCGATCTGGAACGCCGTTTCCCCTATGCCGCTGCGCTGGTCAGCGGCGCATCGGGCGTGCAGATCGGCGACAATGGCGGCGAACAGAACGCCAGCGAGGTCAACCCCACCCGTGGCATCGTCTTCACGGTCTATGATGGCGCGAGCTTCAGCGAATACGCCACCAGCGATCTCACGCCCGCGACACTGGCGCGCAACGTCCGCGCCTGGGCGGATGGTCTGCGCATCGCAGACGGCCCACCCATCGTCAATGGCGGCTATGCCACCATCGTCGGCCAGGAGCCGCGTGACTTCGCTGTCGCCATGCAGATCGATCCAGCGACGATTCCCCTGGCGGACAAGCTGGCGATGGTGCGCGATACCCAGCGGCGACTCAAGGCGCTTGACGAGCGCATTGTGCAGGCGCGTGTGCAGTACACCAATAACGACCAGGAATCAATCTATATCGGGCGTGGACGCCACCTGCGCCAGCGCATCAGCCGCACGATGCTGGTGGCCTTTGCTGCTGTCAGCGACGGTGAGCAGGTGCGCTACCACTACACGATAAATGGCGGCGCTGGCGGCTATGAACTGGCGCGCATCAGTGACGAGAAACTGGCGATGGTTGTGGAGACGGCGCTACGGCTGCTCAAAGCGGAACGCCTCGATCCGGGCGTGTATGATACTGTCACCGACCCCAGCATCTCAGGCGTGATCGCCCATGAATGCTTCGGCCACGGTGTCGAGATGGACCTTTTCCCCAAGGGACGTGCGCTCTCTGCGAAGTATATTGATCGTCCGGTGGCCGCGCCCGCCGTGCAGATGTATGACGATCCCAGCGTCACCGGCGCCGTCGGCTCGTATTTCTTCGACGACGAGGGCGAACTGGCCCGCCCGACGCAGATATTGCGCGATGGCGTGCTGGTGCGCCCGATCAGCGATTTCGTCTCCTCGATCTACACGCCGGGCATCCACACCCCCAACGGACGACGCCAGGACTTCACCCGCAAGGTCTTTGCGCGCATGAGCAATACCTTCTTTGCGAGTGGTGATACGCCGCCTGCTGACCTGATCGCTGGTGTGGAGCGTGGCATCTATCTGCGCGAGGCCGAGAGCGGTATGGAAGACCCGATGGGCTGGGGCATCCAGGTGACGGCGCACTATGGCGAGGAGATTGTGAACGGCCAATTGACGGGCCGCCTGTTCGCGCCAGTGGGCATCTCCGGCTATGTGCCTGACCTCTTGCAGAGCATCAATGGCATCGGCTCAGACTTCGCGCTCTGGCCGGGCGCCTGTGGCAAGGGGCATAAAGAGATGGTGACTGTTTCCTGTGGCGGACCGCACCTGCGAATGAAAGCGAGGCTTGGCTGATGCTGGCTCCGAATGACCTACGGACAACGCAATCCGTGCAATCTACATCTTCCACAGACACGCAGGGTGGCATGGATATCGAGGCGCTTGGACGGGCGCTCGCCAACACGCCGGGCTCCGACGCCTGGCAGGTGGATGTGATCGCCGAAGAAGAGGCGCAACTCTACCTGATTGGCGACAGGACCGAAGCGCGACGGCTGGTGACGAACGAACAGGCCGTCGCCCACATCCACAACCTGCATGCGCCACACGGCGGCGCAGATATGCCGGGCGGGCAGGCGCTGGGTGAGGCGGAGACGCCATTACTGGCGAGCGACACTGCTGATCCGGCGCGACTGGCGGCGCGGTTTGCCGATGGTGTGACGATGGCAAGCCTCACCGACAATCCGCCATTTACGCTGCCTGCCGCGCCTGCGCAGGGCTACCCCTCGCCTGACATCAGCGATCCAGCGCTGCTCGGTGGGCAAGCGGCAATGATGGCGGCGCTTGATGGCCTGCGCGCTCGCCTGGAAGCGGCGGTGGCCACGCAATCAGGTGTGCGCCTGAGCAGCGCGGAGTTCTACGCCACGCGCAGCCATCGCATGCTCCGCAATAGTCGGGGGTTGACGGCGGCGAGCGCGGGGACGCAGGTGTTCTTCGATCTGGTGCTGATTGCGCAGAGTGGCGACCGTGAGGCCGAGGTCCATGCCGAGATGAAGCGACGACGGCTGGCCGATCTGCAAATCGAGGGAACGGTGGCAGCATATAGCGCCTTCGCCCGCCACTCACTGCGCGCGGTTACACCTGCCACGGCGCGCGGTCCGGTGATATTGAGTGGTGAGGCGGTGGCTAACCTGTTCTACTCGATCCTCTTCTTCAACAACAATCCGCTGCTGACCCATAGCTCGGCGGCTGCCGCCTACCAGAAGATCAGCCGTTTCAAGCCGGGTGAATTGATTACGCCGGAGGAGCCACGCGGCGACCGGCTGACGCTTGCCAGCGATGGGTTGCGCCCATTCGGCGTGCGCTCCGCCCCATTCGACGATGAGGGCCTTCCGGCATCCAACCTGCCGATCATCGAGAATGGTGTGTTGCGCCGCTACTGGGCAGACATGCGCTATGCGACGTATCTGAATGTTGAGCCAACCGGCAATTTCGGCAATGTCACCGTCGCGCGCGGCTCGGCGCCACTGGCGGCGTTGCGGCAGACAGGAAGCGCGCCAGTCTACGAGGTGGTGCTGTTCTCCGCCTTCAACCCCGACCCGGTGACGGGTGACTTCGCGGGCGAGATTCGCCTGGGCTATCGGCACAATCCCGACGGCACAGTGACGCCGATCAAGGGCGGCGCGCTCACTGGTAACGTCTTCGCGGCGCTGGCCGATGCGCGCTTCTCCTCGGACGCCTACACGGATGGCGTCTACTATGGACCCGCCGCCATCCGCTTCGGCGATCTAACCATCGCAGGCGAATAAAAGTCCGCGACAAACATCGCCACTGACAGAGGGACGATTGAATGGCAGATACTATGGCTATCGCATTCAAGCGTCCTTCTGGCATAGTGAACAACTCGCAAAAACGCTGGTTCTATCTGGCAGGGGGAGAAAAGATCTGGTTGACGAACTACGCGAAGCGATTGACCTTGCCTCCCAACAGTCAGAGCAAGAGCAGATCACAATTGCTGCTCGCATCAAAGACATGATCGAGGCGGATCAGCGCTGGGAGGAACTGCTCTCCGATCCCGATAGTCTGAGTATGCGGGAAGTTATGGCTGAGGAGGCGCACCAGGAATATTTGCGTGCCGAGACACTCTTATTCCACCAGCGATGAGGCGGCTGCCGGATGGGCGATTTCGAGCAGGTCCAGCAGTTCGTAGAGGTCGTAGATTAATGGGCAATCCACATCGTCGGGGCGCGTGAGGCGCGTGCGGTCAATCATCACGCCGGTGATGCCCATCAACCGCGCGCCCAGCACATCGCGCACATATGAATCGCCGACATGGATTGTATAGTCAGGGATGGCGTCGGCGCGTTGAAGCGCGGTGTGGTAGAGTTCGGGGTCTGGCTTGGCGCGCCGCATCGCAGCGGAGATCACCGCGAAGTCGAAGTACTGCGTCAGGTCGTGATGGCGCATGATCATGCCCAGGTTGATGCCCCAGTCAGAGATCACGCCAAGCGTCAGCCCCCGTGCCTTGAGCGCCGCCAGAGTGGCGTACACATCGGGGTAGAGGGCATAGGCGCTGGCCTCGTCAAAGGCGCGTTGGGCATCGTCGGCGCAGGCGTGCAACAGCTTCTCATCGGCGTTTTTCAGGCAGGGGCGCAGTAACTCAGTGAAGTAGGTCAGCCAGATGCGCGTGATGGCCTGCTCATCGCCCCAGGTATGCGGGTTGGCGTGCGTCAGTTGCGCAAACAGCGCCTCAACGTGGGGAATCTGCTCCTGCAAGCAATCTGTCTCGATGGCTATACCACGCTGCGTACAGACATCGCGCACCACCTCCGCCACGGATGGATACGGCGCCAGCAACGTGAAGCCGACATCGAAGAAGACGGCGCGGATCGCCTGGGGTTGCGCAAGCTGATGGTATGAACGGCGTGATGAACTGAGCATGCTTCTCCAAAAACTCCAAAGTCGTGATCGTTCCCGCCCTCTGCCCTTACGTGCTTGACCACATCAACGGGACTGTTTGTGGCGCCCATTGAGATTACCCTGTGGCCTTCAGGCCACGAGGCCCGCCAGAGCACTCCACGACCCGATTTCGGCGCCAAACAACATCAATAGTGGGAGTACATTGTATCACGCCTCGCCAAACGTTGCGGCGAGTTTCTCCGCCTGGTCCGAGGTGATCAGCGCGTCAATCAGGTCATCGAGGTCGCCATTCAGCACATTGGGCAGGCCGTGGACGGTGACGTTGATGCGATGGTCGGTGATGCGATCCTGCGGGAAGTTATAGGTGCGAATCTTCTCGCTGCGGTCGCCGGTCTGCACCTGTGAGCGGCGCGCTGCCCCCTGTTCGGCGGCGCGCTTCTGCTGCTCCAAATCCCACAGCCGTGAGCGCAACACGCCCAGCGCCTTCGCCTTGTTCTTGAGCTGCGACTTCTCATCCTGGCAGGTGACGACAAGTCCGCTCGGCAGATGGGTGATCCGCACGGCGGAGTCGGTGGTGTTGACGCTCTGGCCGCCGTGGCCAGTCGAGCGATAGACATCCACACGAATGTCTTCGGGGCGAATCTCCACCTCGATGTCCTCAGCTTCTGGCAGCACAATCACCTTTGCCGTGGAGGTGTGGATGCGCCCTTGCGACTCCGTGGCTGGCACGCGCTGCACCCGATGTGTGCCGCCTTCATACTTTAGTCGCGCATAGGCGCTCTTGCCATGCACCTGAAAGACGATCTCTTTGTAGCCCCCCAGCCCGTTCTCGTTGCTATCAAGCACCTCCACCTGCCAGCGGTGGTTGTCAGCATAGCGCAGATACATGCGGAATAGGTCAGCCGCGAAGAGTGCCGCCTCGTCGCCACCGGCTCCCCCCTGAATCGTCACGATGGCGTCGCGTTCATCCATGACGTCTTTTGGCAACAGCGCCAGCCGCACGTCGTTGACAAGCTCGTCTTCGCTGGCGCGCAACTGCTCCAACTCGTCATGCGCCAATGCCTTCATCTCAGGATCAAGCCCGTCGTCGAGCATCTGTTGGGTATCGGCGATCTGCTGGCGCACATTGAGCAGCCGCTGGTAGGTCTGTACGACATCGTTCAGGCTGGCATACTCGCGCCCATAGCGTTGCAGCAATGCTGGATCGCCAGTGGTTTCGGGTTGCGCCATCAGGTCTTGAAGCTCGGTGTAGCGCGTCTCCAGTGTCTGGAGTTTGTGGTCTAAGTCGGTCCCGTTCATGATCTATCTATGCTCCCTGGCATCTATTTGTGTTTCTCGTGTTCCAAAAGGTGTGCAAGTCGCGTGTCTCACCGACCCTGAACGGTTATATCTATCTTCAGCAATCATCACGCAGCAATCATCACGCAGCAATCATCACGCGCATAAGCTGAAAAATGCCTGTACTGCCCGGAGCGAGACACACGGACGCCCCATCCGGCCCGGCGCATACTGGCGCAGACAGGCGGACGGGGCGTATCAGGCGGAGTAGCTACTGCTCGCCGGTGGCGTCCATGGCATCGCGCAGCTGGCGCTCGCGTGTTACGTCTTGTCGGGCCTGCAACAAGCCCAGGATCAGCGAAGCAGTCAGCACGACCAGCAACACGATCTCCATCGTGCTGAGGCGAATATGTCCGCCCTTATCCATGTGTCGAGTCTCCTCACTGCCGCGCCGCGCGAAGAATGTTTGCCTCAAGAAATAGCCAGCGGCGCGGGCTTCTCTTTGATATTATACCGCAAATTGGACCTCACTCCCAGCCCCACTCCTCGGGATCTCGGTCCTCGCGGGTTAAAGCCTGCGGCTAATCCCTAAAAGTGATACCAAAACACTGCTGAGATGACATCGCATGTCGGCGTGCGCAAGATGCATCTCACGGAGTAAACAGCTTCCAGTGGCCTTCGGAGATGACCTCGACGACGCCGTCAACCACTTGTATGGCGGTCTCATCGTCAATCGCGTACGCCGGAACTGGCATACCGGCGGCCCATTTTTCAGCATCGGCCATAGAATTGTCCGGCAACGAAGGGTTATCCAGGTGCGGAAATATCGAAAAATTCACCAGTCCCAGCGTGGTATCGCCGCCGGTGGGCGGCTTCCAGCCGACGAAGTCCTCCCCGATGCTGGGGGCCATCACCATGCTCCCGGCGCTCAGTCCCACGTAGACCGCCTCGGGACGCAGGGAGGGCAGGAGATCGGCCAATCCGGACTGGCGCATCCAGTAGCACAGATACAAGGGATCGCCGCCTCCCACCAGCAGGGCGTCCGTCTCCTGGACCACGGGGCCCCAAGCGTCTTCCTGGATACTGGGGAGCGCGGCGAGTTCCAGTACTCCCAACGACTTCCACCCCACGTCGCAGAAGGGGTGGCCGACCTCTCCGCGGATCACCCGGGCGGTCATCACGGCGCCATTGGGCTTGGCGTACAGCGCGGTGGGAATGAACAGGGCGCTGGACTCGACAATCGGTTTGCCTAAGAGCTCTTCCAGCGCATTGTGGATGCTCGTGTTGCTGATGCCACCCGAGGTGAGAAGATACTTCATGCTGCCTCTCCTACTGACACTCGCTTGGGATGAAGCCCAGCGGGTTCTCGCGTCCGGCAGGGAAGGATTGCTGGCGGAACAGACGCCAGCCCTACCAGGACGGCTCGACGCGACGGCGGTATTCCGCCGAACCGTTCTGGCGGCACGGGGACGCTCTCTGTATCCAGGTTCGGACGGAGAGCGCCCCAAAAACAAAGCCGCCGCTAGAACAAGTGTACCACGCGAGAGACGGAGAAGCAATGGCTCAAGCCAGAGGCGCCAACGACTACTCACTACCCGTTTTCGGTGTCAAACGACATCAAGCCACGAGCGCGATCTCATCCCAGACCTCTCCCCTAACACCGCTCCTCGCAGAAGAGGGAGTCAGGCGTTAGCTTTGGGAGCGCAGGGCGATGGCCTCGATCTCCACCAGCGCATTGCGCGGAAGAGCGGCGACAGCGATGGCTGAGCGCGCGGGCGGGTCGCTGGTGAAGAACTCGCCATAGACCTCGTTCATTGCGGCGTAATCGCTCATGCTGGTGAGGAACACGGTTGTCTTGACAATATTGGCCAGCGACGATCCGGAGGCGGTCAGCACGGCGCCCAGGTTGGCGAACACCTGACGCGTCTGCGCCCGCACATCGCCTTCGATCAGTTCGCCTTTCGCCGGATCGAGCGCGACCTGGCCGGAGGTGAAGATCAATTCACCCGACACGATGGCCTG
>JBDTAI010000350.1:0-5737 GCA_039924685.1 Ktedonobacterales bacterium | reverse complement strand
CGAACGAGTCGCGCACCTTTCCCGGCTTCTGTTTCCCCCTGTACAAGAAGCCTCTGAGTCAGTATACTGTTGCATGACCAGTCAGCCAGAGGGGTTGCGGGAAGCAAGAGCCATCACGATATATCGTCAGAATGACATGCTTTTCGACACTGGAATGCCGGGCAAGCAATGCAGGCCGCGCTTGGTGTGGATGGCGACTGGATGATCACTGGATGATCACTGGATGATCACATCGCCTTCATGCCATCGTGATGATCGGCTGGACAAGGCGCACAAGGAAAGGACGATGCGATGGGCGACAACGGATCGGGAACCCCTTATACCCCGCCCAACAGTCAAAAGTTCCCCTGCGCAGATGAGGCGGCACACTCCTCCATCAGCGATATGGCAACCTCAACGCAAGCAGCCTTCAACGCCTTGCTGATAGAGCTAGATAGCTTTTACTCGAATGCGTCAGCGATCTTCGAGGGGCCGCATGCGCTGCAAGGCAAGCGAGCTGATCGGTACCACAAACAGACACTGCCTCAACTCAAGCAAATCTTCGACACCGCCCACCAGGACCTGGGCAATATCACCACACTGCTCAATGAGTATGCCCAGCAGGAACGCCAGCCCTACGTCCAGCAGTTCATGTCCGAGATGGACACGTTCTACGCCAACTATGCCTCGCAGGGCGACAATGTGCTGGTCCTTGGCGCGCTGGGACTAGGCGATTACATCCGTGCCGAGTATAACCTCGGCATCCGCGAATTCTACCACGACCTGATTGTCGGACATCTCGACGTTACCGGCGGTTTCTGGGGATTCGCAATGGGCGCCTTGAGCTTTGTCTCAGGCGTCGAGAGTTTTCTCTTCAACGAACCCGATTACTTCGACGACAACATCCGCTCATGGCGTGACCAACTGCGCGCTTATGATGAAAATGCCGCTACGACAGTTCATGGCTTGCTCCCGGATGGTGGCTCTGTCTGGAAAACCGCAGTCAACGCCGCTTCGCCACAGACGACGGCGCCAACTTCGCCAAACCTCGGCAGCCCAAACCTCGGCAGCCCAGGGATAGGCGGCATTCCCCCCATCGGGGGCGTCCCACCTATTGGCGGTGTCCCGCCTATCGGTGGCAACCCTCCCGGCGGTGGTGGCACGGGTGGTGGCACGGGTGGTGGCACGGGTGGTGGCGCCGGCGGCATCGGCGGAGGTCCGGGCGGCGCGCCCGTGCCAGTCGCCGCGCTCGCGGGAACCTGGCTCGACAAGCCCGGCGCACTCAACCAGTTCCCTGAGCCAAAGAACATGGAAGACATCGCCAAAGAAGTCATTCGTAGCCAGGGTGGCAAGTTCCGCTTGCTGCTGCTGACACGCTTCGGGCGCCACGACCAGAACAACTGGCTGGTGACGATCCCAGACCAGGGCAACAACAACCCCACGCAGGACCCCGGCGATCCCGGCATCAAGCCCGACCTGGGGAAAGACACCCAGAATGGCGGCTCACCACTGGGGACGATGGGCGCGCAGGGCGCTTTGCCTGCGGTCGGCGGCTCCACGCTCCCCTCACCCGGCGCTGGAAACGTGTTGCCTGCGCCAGTGGCGCCAGCGGACCCAAACTCGTTCCTCAACAATGCACAGGCCACGCAGACCGAGTTCTCTGGCAAACTCTCGACGTACGGGCAGTTCGTCGCGCAGGCGATCCAGCAATATTGCATACCCAAAGCGCCCGATCAGCCCACCTCGCCAGTGCATCCGGCGCAACTCTGGTTGGTGGGTCACGGTTTGGGGGGCATGGTAGCGCAGAATCTCGCTTCACACGTCCCATTCCCTGGTGACAACCCACATCTCTCGCCTGCACACGTCACCAAAAACGTGATTGCGTTCGGCTGTCCCATCGTCGGTGTGGCGGCAAAGGGCGTGGCCTACGACTACTACGAGATCGCGGGTGACCGTGTCGGTGATATTCCCGTTACCGATGGCGTCAACGATAGCCGTTCGCGCGACATTCACACGCTCACCAACCCGTTCAGTACGCCGCCCTGGCAATCCACTAATCCCAATGCGCCCGACTATGTGAAAGACCCCAACGATCCTGCTGTGATCCACGGAGGCTATGCCGACTCGGATCAGCTTGGCAAGTTCAAGCTACCCTTCCAGATTGCGGCAGGTGGCGTGTGGGGGCCAACCTATGTCGTGGCGATCCCGCCGGCGCCAGGCGCCCAAGCGACACCAACACCGGTCGTTGCGAGTTCACCACTGGCGGCTCCCGGCGCCCCGGTGGGTTTACCAACACCGTAACCAGAGATCACTATTGAAACAGAGGAGGAGCGCTCACTCTTCCTCCATTCCTGCCCTGCACATGCGCCCTGGCAGAATATTTGTCAGGCAGAGCGCATTCAACACAGCACGGCACATGATGGCGCGCAGCATTCAGGAGGCGTATATGTCAGATACCATTCACGAAGAGCCAGAGTTGCGGCAGCGATTGCTGCGATTGCACAAAGAACTACACGATGCGCTCGACCTGGTACGCCGTCAGGTGACGATCACGATCTACCCAGCCACGGAGGGTAAGTGGGGCAACGATGATGCGTCTGCGACCCCAGCGGCAACTGAATACAAAGCATTTATGCAGCGATATGACGACTGGTCGCGTCAGGGCATGGACGCGATGGAGCAAATTCTCAAGCAACTCTGGGACGATGGCATCTCGCTCTCGGAGGCTGACGAATCTGGCAATGGCGATGATTCAACCACGACCTATGGACACAGCCATCTCAGGTAGTAGTGAGTGGCGGAATCCGCAGCCAGTAGATAGGCGACGCCAACTTTTGCCAGGGCATCACGTGGAAAGCTGGCGCCTGACTTCGGAGGGCGCAACAGCCGATTGATAGGGCGCTCCGTCTCTTCAACTATGTCATACGGCGCCACAGAACGCATACACTGGGTGGCGCCGACTCAGTGTGATGCGCGCCGGACCGCAGATGACCGGGTCCGTCACCTGCCAGGGTTCGGAGCGGACGAAAAAAGGGGCCGCCAGGCCAGCCGCCTCGACGCGCAGAGCATGTGTGTGATAGACCTTCACCTGCCGCCGCTGGGGCGCCACCCCACCAACCACACCATAATCCGGGTTAGGCAATGTAGTTTGGCCGTGAGGGTCCCAATCGTAGCGGTCGAAGGCATAGGTTGTCCAGGTGGTGAAGGTCACGTCATAGGTATGGCGCAGACGACCCATGCGCCCGCTGCGCCAAACGTCCCAACCGCTGGCGTGCTTGCCGAGACGTGTGGCGCGCAACGTGACATCTGTATGTATGCCAAAGGCATTGACCGCCGAGGCATAGCCGTGGAAGTTGATGATCACTGGGCGGTCGGGCATAACAGTGCATCGAACAACTCGTCGTCGAGGCCATGCGGATGCTCGGAATCCTTCTCCAGCACCAGCAGATCAGTGACATTCACCACGCGGATGCGCAATTCGGGCAAGTCCGCCAGCAGCGTATCAGCCGCCGCCATCACCTCCAGCGTGGGACTATCGCCGATGCCCACCAGTACCACATCAGGGTCCACGCCGTCATCAGTGCTGGCCCACGACCAGATCGAGGCGCCTGCGCGGCAGTGGGCAACCGCCTCACTCATCGAGAGCCACTGCGGCATATGCGGCTTGTTGGCGACAATCAAGTTGACATAGTTGGCGCTGCGCAGACAGTGGTCCATCGTGCTGACCAGGCAGTTGGCGTCGGGCGGCAGATAGAAACGCATCACCCGCGCCTTCTTGTTCAGCACACTGTTGATGAAGCCGGGATTCTGGTGCGAGAAGCCATTATGCTCCTGCCGCCAGAGCGTTGACGTTTCGAGATAGTTGAGCGACGAGACGGGCAGCCGCCAGGGAAACTCCTCCGACATTTTGAGGAACTTGGCGAACTGGTCCATCATGCTGGTGATGATGTTGAGGAAGGCTTCATAGGACGGGAACAGACCGTAGCGCCCCGTGAGCAGATAGCCCTGCAGCCATGCCTGGCAGTTGTGCTCGCTCAACACCTCGATCACGCGCCCATCAACTGGGCCGATGCTGTCGGCATGCAGGTCAACCGGCGCCAGCGGCCACTGATAGTCACGGGTTGTCGCCTCAAAAACGGCACTCAGTTTATTGGATTCCAGTTCGTCGGGCGAGAAGATGCGGAAGCTGTGCGGATTACGGCGGATCACATCGCGCAGATAGACGCCGACCTGCTCCAAACTGCTGACCGTGCTTGCGCCGCGCTGGAAACGCCCATGCTCGGTCACGGCGGCGGAAACCTCATACTGTATGATGTCGGGGCGGTCGAGCGGATGCGCCGCGCGTATACCTCCGCCGAAGGTATGCGGATTGCTGCCCATGCGCCGCTCACCGGTTGGGCATTGCGCCAGGATGTCGGGCGCGGGATGACCATCCTTGTCGAAGAGTTGATCGGGATGGTACGAGCGCAGCCAGTCCTCCACCAGCTTCAGATGCGCCGGATTGCTCTTTACATCGGGTACGGGAACCTGATGGGCGCGGAACGATCCCTCCACTGGCAGGCCATCAAGTTCTTTCACGCCGGACCAGCCTTTGGGCGTGCGCAGGATGATCACTGGCCAACGCGGCTGCGCGATGCGTCGGCCAGCACGCGCCGCCTGCTGGATGCGCCGAATCTCCTGATAGGCCCACTCGCTGGCCTCAGCCATTTGTCGGTCCACATCCAGCGCCACATCACCCTCGACAAAGCGCGGCTGGTAGCCATAGCCCGTAAATAAGCTGCGCAGTTCGTCGTCGCTCATTGTGCCATAGATAGTCGGCGAGGCGATCTTGTAGCCATTGAGGTGTAGCACTGGCAGAACGGCGCCCGACTCCGCCGGATCGAGATATTTGTAGCTGTGCCAGGCGGTGGCGGTCGGTCCCGTCTCGGCCTCGCCATCACCCACGATGCAGGCGACGATCAGATCGGGATTATCCATTGCCGCGCCGAATGCGGTCGCCAGCGCATAGCCCAGTTCGCCACCCTCATGGATCGTGCCGGGGGTTCCAGGGTAGAGGTGACTCGGAGAGCCGCCCGGCCACGAAAAGCGTTTGATGAAGTGATCAAGCCCCGCCCGGTCGCGTGTCAGTTCGGGGTAGTAGTCGGCCAGCGTGCCTTCAAGGTAGAGATTGGCGAGGTTGGCAGGGGCGCCATGTCCCGGCCCAGTGACGAGAAACATATCAAGATCGTGTCGCAGAATCAGCCGGTTCATATGCGCATAGACCAGGTTGATGCCCGGCGCCGTCCCCCAGTGGCCCAACAGCCGATCCTTGATGTCACCGGGACGTAGCGGCTCTTGCAGCAGGAAGTTGCCCTTGAGGTAAATCTGTGCGCCCGCCAGATAGTTGGTGGCGCGGCGATAGCGTTCGAGCGCCGCGAAGTCGCTCTCAGCGAACGCATCGGGCGTCACCTGCCGCGCGGCCCCATCCGCCAATGCGGCGCCACCGTGCTGCGCATCACCAGCATCTCCTGTTTCTCGTGTGCGCTGATGCTCGCGCTGGCTGTGTCGCATCGTCATAACATCATCACCTTTCTGTTCGCGCCATACCATTCGCCCGATTCGCCCGATTCGCCCGATTCGCCAGGAGTTGGGCAGCTTCTTTCTGACATTCTTGCACATCCATAGCACAGTCCAGTGAGAATGCGTGTCACAATCCGATCACATCGCCGCACAATCGGGGCCAATTGCCTATGAGGTGATGCGGACTCGACCCCGCCAC
>JBDTAI010000349.1:0-5548 GCA_039924685.1 Ktedonobacterales bacterium | reverse complement strand
GTTTACGCACCGTACCCATAGGTTCCTCATCCTTCTGGCGCCCGATCACTCCTTCCTACTTTAACATACGGCCCTGTCTAAAAAACGGGGTACACTATAGACATCCCAGGCAAGGGATGAGACAATTTTACCTCATGAAAAACAGACTCTAGAGTACAGGAGTGAAGAAAATGCCAATGTCGGCACTCTAAAGGAAGAATCGCTTCCTTCCAATGAACAGGTTCCACAATCTGCCACTGATATTCCTACGTTGCCGGTCGAAGCATCTGAAGACAGGGGGCAAACCACAGACGTCGAGAGCAGTGGTGGATTCCCTAAAACTCAGCGGTATGTTAGCACGCCCACCGTTGACGAGTTGATCGATTTCATGCGAACATACTCATCCACAACTATCGCGGCGGCACTTCGTCAGCGGCGTTCAGTAGTGAGTATTGCACAACCGGACGTAAACTATGACATAGGTTGGGTTGAGCAGTTGGAATCAGGTCAATGGGCCAGTTCTGCTCATACTTACCAACTCAGAGCAGAGCAATTGAGGCGCTATCTGCTAGCTGTAGAGTGGTCCATAGAGGCTCTACGTGAAAGCATTGAGCGCCCACTGCCCCCCGTATAAGACGGTCTGTCTGCCCGCTTTTAGTCCGCCACTTCGACCGTCGGCTCACTGACGAGCGTTTGTGCTGTGGCGGCGGATGGGCGATTGTAGCGGGTGAGCATCTGCGCGGAGATGCGGTAGACATCGTGCGCGAGTCGCGGCTTCTGGCTGCTCGGTAGCATAGCGCAGCAACGGCTCATGCGCCAGACTGACGGCGCGTGCTATGCTGTGGCTATCTTTGCAATACAGTGCAAATTAAGCCAAACAGCAATAAGGGAGGCGACAGGTGAGTGAACAACACCCAGAGATGGCGAACAGCGGCGATATGGGCGGGCAGGCGACGCCACAACAAGCTGAGCGCCCGGCGCTGACCGAGACGGGCTTTCCCGCTGATTTTGCATGGGGGACGGCGACGGCGGCCTATCAGATCGAGGGCGCCTGGAATGTGGACGGCAAAGGCGAATCCATCTGGGACCGCTTCAGCCATACGCCGGGCAGGATCGCCGATGGCTCGAATGGTGACATCGCCTGCGATCATTATCACCGCTGGGCTGACGACCTCGACCTGATGGCGCAACTCAACCTCAACGCCTATCGCTTCTCGATCTCCTGGCCGCGCATCTTCCCCGATGGCTATGGAAAAGTCAACGCCGCCGGACTGGATTTCTATGAGCGGCTGGTAGACGGACTGCTGGCGCGCGGCATCGCCCCCTACGCCACGCTCTATCACTGGGATTTGCCCCAGGCGTTGCAGGATCGTGAAGGCTGGCTCAACCGCGACACGCCGCAAGCCTTCGCCGACTTCGCCCAACTGATTGCCCGGCGGCTGGGCGACCGCATCGGCCACTTCATCACGCTCAACGAGCCGAGTGTGGTGATGTACAACGGCTTTGTCGTCGGCGATATGGCGCCCGGCCTGCGCAATCCCGCGCTGGCGCTGCCGGTGGCGCATCATCTGCTGCTGGCGCATGGACTGGCGACGCAGGCGATCCGCGCCGAGGCGTCCGCTGCCATGCAGGTAGGCGTCACCCTCAACCTTGCCGCCAGCGAACCAGCCACCGACCGCGACGAAGACATCCAGGCGACGCAGATCATGCAGGCAATGTGGGAGGGCATCTTCCTCGATCCGCTCTTCAAGGGGGCCTACCCAGAGTTGGCGCTAATGGCATCCCGCATGCTGCACGCCGACGAAAGCGTGATCCAGTCCGGCGATCTGGCGATCATCGCCGCGCCGCTCGACTTCCTGGGCGTCAACTACTACAGCCGAACTATCGTCAAGGCGCCCACCGATGGCTCGATGATCCCCCAGATCGTCCCGCCGCGTGTGCCAGCAAAGGACCTGACCGTGATGGGCTGGGAGGTCTACCCGCAAGGCCTGACGGAGACGTTGCAGCGCATCTCCAGCGAGTACGCGCCGCGCCGCATCTACATCACGGAGAACGGCTCCGCGTATCCCGACACGCTCGACGCCGAGGGACAAATTCACGATCCCAGGCGCGTAGCATATCTTGCCGAGCATCTGCGGGCGGCGCGTGAGGCGCTGGCATCCGGCGTGCCGCTGTCGGGCTATTTCGCGTGGTCGCTGCTGGACAACTTCGAGTGGGCGCGCGGCTACATTCCCCGCTTCGGCGTCGTCTACACAGACTATCCTACCCAGCGGCGCATCATCAAGGACAGCGGGCGCTTCCTCGCCGAGGTCGCCGCTACCAACGGCGCCCGGCTGGATGAGGAATAGCCGTCGTACTGCTCAACGGCATCACCGGTCCCAATCCGCAGCGGCTACCCGTGCGTGTTCTGAGCAACTGAGGCGACAGATCAGGCATTGAGCAGGGAACTTTTGTGGCATACGAGGCGTCTTCACACCTGGAAGACGCCTCTTTATTGTTCATTTGTGGTGGCGGAAGCGGAACACAATGGGGAATCGAACACTATCTGAAAGACTGGCGAAAGTGAACAGCGCCGCTATGCTGGCAATGTACCTTCTTGCGCTGTTTGCCGGGTGCGGAGCCGCTAGTGGCCCATCACTTGCCTCGATACGTTTGCCACCGTGGCAGTTGCTCTGGAGCCAGCCACAGAACGGTATCCCAGTCAGCCTCTCGCCGCAAGAAGCATTTGTCCGGGGCGCGCGTGTCTATTACCAGTCGGCGCCGGTGCCGCTCGCCGCGATCACACTGAACTGGCTGGCGACCGGACCGCCGTTTGGCCTTGCGCTGGCGCGACTCGATCCCGCCGCTACCTTTCAGGATGTCGTGCTGCTCTATAGTACACCGCAAACGGGCTGGATAGGCGATGCGACCACCGTGCGCAATGGGGCGCCGTGCCAGAGCCAGGACAGCCAGCGGCAGGTGAACAGCGTGACATTCCCACAGCCGGTCTGCTCCGTTGGCAATCTGGGCAAAATCCCTACAGCTACGCAGCCCTGGGATTATCTCCTCACGAGTTGGTTTGCGACCGGCCAGACGTATCTCTCGTTCACCAGCGCCAGCGCGTCAATTCAGCGCCCCTCCGCAGCCAGTGGCATTTCGATGGCGGGTACGCAGGGGTGGCGCTACCAGCAGGGCGACATCGAAACTATCACGCAGTTCACGGCGCCATCACATACAGGCATCTTTGCCTGCCTGAACGACGCCCAACACTGCCAGTCGCTCGCCATGCAAGCGCTCCAATAAGGGGGTTGCCGTATGCGCAGGCAATCGCTCTTGATCGTTTGCGTGCTCTGCCTCTCGCTGACGGCGTGCGCTGGCCTTCCCTTCACCATCACTGCGCCGCCGCACTTCCCGCCAACGGTGACGAGCGTGCATATCCAGCGGACACAGACGGCGCCGCGCCACAACTGGCCACCACTCGACCAGACCATTCGGAACACGCAACAGGCGCAGCAGCTGTACGATGCTACCCAGTCGCTGCCATAGTTTCCCAGGGGCGTCATGAGCTGTGCCGCCGACTTCGACGTGAACTATCATCTCACCTTCATGGGCCGCGATGGCTCCGAGGTGGATGTCGTCGCCGATCCGTATGGCTGCTGGCCGGTTACGATTGACGGTGGCAATACGCGCCGCGCCGCCTACGCCTGGTGGAACCTGCTTGCTCAGACGTTGGGGATCACACCCGCGCAACTCCTGCCCACTGACAGTTACCCCCTCACCACGCCGTCATGAGAATACCCTCGACGCGCAGACTAATCCCCCTTCCCGCATGAGAAGGGGGATTAGTCTGCCTGGCCAAGCCTCGCCTCGCAGGAGCAGGGTTGGGGTGAGGTCTACTCGCCGAGCGTCACCTGATCGGCAAGCTGTGTGCGCAACACCTTCTTGTCGAACTTGCCAACGCTGGTCTTGGGGATCGCCGACACGAACACGATGCGGTCGGGCAGCCACCATTTGGCCACACGCGGCTCCAGATAGGCGAGTAACTCCTCTTGGGTGAGTTGGCCCTCGGCGCCCGGCCTGGCGACCACCGCCGCGACGGGCCGCTCCTGCCACTTGGGATGCGGCATGCCGATCACCGCCGCCTCCAGCACCTGTGGATGGCCCATCAGGATGCTCTCCAACTGCACCGAGGAAATCCACTCGCCGCCCGACTTGATCACGTCTTTGGTGCGGTCAACGATCTGGATGTAGCCATCGGGGTCAATCGTCGCCACATCGCCGGTGCGGAACCAGCCATCGGCGAACTTCGACTGCCCCTGCTCCTGATCATCGCCGTGATAGTACGAGCCGGTGATCCACGGGCCGCGTATCTGAATCTCGCCGAAGCTCACACCATCCCAGGGCGCCTCCGCGCCGGTCTCCATATTCATGATGCGCAGGTCCACGCCGGTGACGGGTACGCCCTGCTTGGCGCGATAGGCCACCTGCTCGGCGTAGGGCAGCGCCTTCAGTTTGGTTTGCAGCCGCGAGACGGTGCCGATAGGTGAGGTTTCGGTCATGCCCCAGGCGTGCAGCAGCGTCAGCCCCTTTGCGTCCAGCGCCTCGATCAGTGAGGCGGGCGCAGCGGATCCACCCACCACAATGCGCTCCACGCTGGAGAGATCGAGGTCAGACTTCTGCGCCAACACCTGCGCCAGACCGATCCATAGCGTCGGCACGCCGCCTGCCAGCGTCACCTTCTCGTCGGCCATCACCTGCGCCACCCGCGCCGGGTCGCCCATGAAGCGACCGGGGAAGACCAGTTTGGCGCCCACCATCGCGGAGGCGTGCGGCAGACCCCAGGCGTTCACATGGAACATCGGCACCAGCGGAAAGGCGACATCATGCTCCGAGAGGCCGATGGTGTCGGCCTGCGTCACCGAGAAGGCGTGCAGGAAGCTGGAACGGTGGCTATAGACGACGCCCTTGGGGTTGCCTGTTGTGCCGGAGGTATAGCACATTGCGCAGGGGGCGCGCTCGTCAATCTCTGGCCAGGTGTAGCCATCGGGCGCCGAGGCCAGCAGGTCTTCGTAGTCGAGGATCGGTGGCAGCAGCGCGGCGCCGCTGGGGGTTGCCTTGCCATTCATCACCACGATGCGCTTGACGCTGCCCAGGTACTCGGCCACCTTCTCCACCAGCGGAAAGAGGTCGGCGTCAACGAAGATCACCTTGTCGACCGCATCCTGGATGATGTAGCCAAGTTGATCGGGGGCGAGGCGCAGGTTGAGGGTGTGCAGCGTGGCGCCCATGCACGGCGCGGCGAAGTACAGTTCATAGTGGCGCGTAGAGTTCCAGGCGAGCGTCGCCACACGGTCCGTCGGCTGGATGCCCATCTTGTCCAGCGCGGCGGCCAGCTTGCGGGTGCGCTTGCCCATCTCGCCATAGGTCGTGCGATCATAGCCATCCGCCGTGACGGTGACGATCTCGCGGTTGGGGAAGAAACGCATCGCCCGCTCGAAAACGTATTGCAGCGTCAGCGGAAAGTCCATCATCGTCGAGACGAAGGGCGCGGCGCCGTTTGCTGAAGGCGTCGGAGTTGTCGGGGTTGGGG
>JBDTAI010000348.1:0-7183 GCA_039924685.1 Ktedonobacterales bacterium | reverse complement strand
AGCGCCGCGTCCTCCGGCGTCAGGATGCCCTTGACCAGCAGCGGCAGCTTCGTGATCGAGCGCAGCCAGTCTACCGCCTCCCAGGTGAGGCTGGCATCGAACATTGCCATCGTGTGACGCGCCAGCCCTGATGTTCCTTCCTCATGAGCGCGTGTCTCGCGGTCGGTCTGGTTCTCCTCGTCAGTAAAGTTCGCCATGTGCAGATGCGGTGGCAGCGCAAAACCGTTACGTCGGTCGCGGTCGCGGTTGCCCAGGCGCGGCGTATCCACCGTAAGCACCAGCGCCTGATAGCCAGCCGCCTCCGCACGCCGCACCAAGTCCTCAGACACGCTGCGATCCTTGTACACGTAGAGTTGGAACCAGAGCGGTCCGGTCGCCGCCTGCGCCACGGCCTCTAATCGCTGCGTCGCCAGCGTGCTGACCACCATCAGTGTACCTGCAGCCCCTGCGCCCCGCGCCGTCTCACACTCGCCAAGCGGATGCGCCAGACAGTGATACGCCGTCGGCGCCACCAGAATCGGCGCGCGTACCGGCGTCCCCAGCACGGTCGTAGCAGTATCGCAAACACTCACGTCCACCAGCATACGCGGACGCAGCCGCCAGCGCTCGAACGCGGCGCGGTTGGCGCGCAGGGTCACTTCGTCGTCACTGCCACTGCGATAGTAATCCCAGGCGGTGCGCTCCACCCGCGCGACGGCGATTTCCTCATAATCGGCGATGATGATCGGCCGGGTCACTGCCCCTACTATTAGCTGCGTCGCCGGATTAGTCGTTGGGTCCGTTGGTCCTGTCAGCGCCTCGGTGAGCGGCTGTGTAGTAGCGCTGGTGAATGTTCGCGTTGTCGTGTCTGTGAATGTGCCTGCTGGCGCTATCGGGTTCACATCTGCATTACTCTCAGGAATCATACCGCCTGCCCTTTCGACTTCTCGCAGTGTTCCGCAATCAATGACGCCGCACACGAAGAGTCGCCTAATCAAGCGCCCAGCCATCGCCTTACCTTACCACACTGCGCTGCTCTCAGTATAGTATGATAGCGCCAGAGGTACAGGATACACTCATCAGCAACCGGGAGACAGTCGCAACAATGGAGGCGGTATATGGTGATCAAGACACAGCAAGCGCAACCGACTAGCGAGACGCCCCTATCCACATCAGACACGCATGACGCAACAGCGCATTCGCGCGAGGTCTTCAACCAGGCGCCGCCACTGGTGGACTACAACCTCTTCATGGCAGATATTGCGCTGATCGAAGGGATACATCGAGCGGGCGCAGATTGGGCGGAGCAGCGCCTGTGCGAGATCGGCCAGCGCGCAGGTGAGGCGCAAGCGATCCAGTGGGGCTTCGACGCCAACAGCTACCCACCTGTCCTCAAGACACATGATCGCTACGGCCATCGCATAGACGAAGTGAGCTTTCATCCCGCCTGGCACGAACTGATGCGCGCCGCCACTGGCTGGGGATTGCACGCTTCCTCCTGGCGTGAGCCGCAGCCCGGCGCCCATGTCGCCCGCATTGCCGGATTCTACCTCTGGTCGCAGGTGGAGTCAGGGCATGGCTGCCCAATCTCGATGACACACGCCGCCATTCCCACACTGCGACTGCAACCGGAGCTAGCCGCCGTCTGGGAG
This sequence comes from Ktedonobacterales bacterium, assembly GCA_039924685.1. Taxonomy (GTDB): domain Bacteria; phylum Chloroflexota; class Ktedonobacteria; order Ktedonobacterales; family JADMIN01; genus JBDTAI01. Next base: position 5,552 of record JBDTAI010000348.1, on the reverse strand, counting down.
CCGCGCCTCACTGCATCGGCCTACGATCCAGCTCTGCGACCGTTGACAGAGAAGGGAAGCGCACTCTGCGGCATGGGTATGACCGAAAAGCAGGGTGGTTCGGATGTGCGCGCCAACACCACCCACGCCGAGCAAGTGGGAGCCGGTGGACCAGGCGGCGACTACCTGCTGACCGGCCATAAATGGTTTTGCTCCGCGCCGATGTCGGATGTCTTTCTGGCGCTGGCGCAGGCGCCGCGTGGCCTCTCATGTTTCCTGCTGCCGCGCATCCTGCCCGACGGGACGCGCAATGCCATCGCGATCCAGCGCCTCAAAGACAAGTTGGGCAACCGCTCCAACGCATCGAGTGAGATCGAACTGAATGGCGCCTGGGCGCAGTTGATCGGCGAGGAGGGGCGCGGCGTGCGTACCATCGTCGAGATGGTAAATTCTACCCGCCTCGACTGCATCGCCGGAACCGCCGCGCTGATGCGGCAGGCGCTGGCGCAAGCCACCCACCACGCCGCCCATCGCAGCGCATTTGGCAAACTACTGATCGATCAACCGCTCATGCAGAATGTGCTGGCTGATCTGGCGCTCGAATCTGAGGCGGCGACCACGTTGCTGTTGCGGCTGGCGCGAGCCTGCGACGATGCAGCGGCTGGCGACACACAGGCAACGGCGCTCAAACGCATCGGTGTGGCCATCGGCAAATACTGGGTTTGCAAGCGTGGCCCGATCTTCATGGGCGAGGCGCTCGAGTGCCTGGGCGGCAACGGCTATGTGGAAGAGTGCATCATGCCCCGCCTCTACCGTGAGGCGCCGGTCAACTCCGTCTGGGAAGGATCGGGCAACGTTAACTGCCTGGATGTGCTTCGGGCGCTGGCGAAAGAGCCGGAAACACTCGCCGCCTACTTCTCCGAGCTGACAGTCGCTCAGGGGAACAATGCTCTCCTCGACGCCGCCATTACTGATCTGCAACGGCGCCTTGTCGGGATGCGCAATCAGCCGCCAGAAGTGGCGGAGTCTGGCGCACGGCGGCTGGTGGAGCGACTGGCGCTGACATTGCAGGCGGCGCTGCTCGTGCGCCATGCGCCAGCCTATGTGGCGGACGCCTTCTGCGCCTCGCGGCTAGGCGGCGACTGGGGCTACGCCTTCGGCGATCTGTCCGCACATGTAGATGCAAAAGCTATCGTCCAGCGCACCCGCCCACAGGTGGAGTGACTGTCCTGCGGTATATCATTGTGCAAGATATAGTCGTGTACAATGTGTCATAGCGCAAGACTATATGAAATCACGCGGGTAGCCATGCCTCGCTTGGCAATCTTCACAGTTTCTTCATATCTCTGCCCTATACTGGATACTGGGGAGCAGGCAGGACTGGCACGGCAGGCAGGACTGGCACGGCAGGCAGCCGCCACTCTGCGCCTGCGGCGGCGTGACGTGCGTGAGGGGAGGTCGGGCGGTGCGAACAGTTCTGATGGTGGACGACCAGGCGAATGTGCGGCGGCTCGTCCACGACTACCTGACGCAAGAGGGATTCCAGGTGACGGAGGCCGAGAACGGTCGGCAAGCGCTGCTGCTGGCACGACGCGAGCGACCCAGCGTGATCCTGCTCGACATCATGATGCCTGAGATGGGCGGCTATGAGTTTATGCGCGCCTATCGTCAGGAGCAACTGAACCGGCGGGAGAGCGCCGCGCCGATTATCCTGCTCACCGCCCGCCAGGAAGAATCGGATAAGGTGCTGGGGCTTGAACTTGGCGCCGATGATTATGTGACCAAGCCGTTCGGCATGCGCGAGTTGGTGGCGCGCATCCATGCCCTGCTGCGACGTGTCGAGGAGCATAGCGGCACGCCTGCGGAGACACTGCGCGCCGCCGATGTCGTCCTCATTCGCGCCACACGGGCAGTCACCGTCGCGGGAGCGCTTATCAGCCTCACACCCTCAGAGTTCGAACTGCTGGCGACGCTGATGCGCGCGCCGGGACGTGTCTATTCGCGGACACAACTGCTCGAACGCCTGCAAGGCGATGACGGCGAAAGCATTGAACGCACGATTGACGCGCATATCCGCAACCTGCGTGCAAAGATCGAGCCGACGCCCGCCACACCCATCTACATCGAAACAGTCTTTGGCGTCGGGTATAGATTCCGCGCTTCCTGATCGCAATGGTGCAACCGTGATGAGAGTTACAGGCAACAAAGGAGCAGGATCAGCAATGAGCCACAGGGGTCACATCGATCACATCGGTCACATCGGTCGTATGCGATCACTCACCTGGAAACTCAGCCTTGCCTTCCTGCTTGTCAGCGTCACGGGAGCGCTCGTGGCAGCGATCTTCATCTGGCAGGCGACACAACATGCCTTCCAGAATGACGCGCTGGCGCATGCACAGTCGGAGTTCATCACGCAGATGGCGGGCTACTATCAGTATCACCACTCGTGGGATGGCGTGGCCGAGTATGCGCGCACCCTGGCGCCTCCCAATCAGAACCCGAATCCAAACGGCCCCCCGAGACCCCCCAACTATCCCGCATTCGTGCTGGTAGACACCCAACACCATGTCGTCCTGCCCGGCCACACACACTATTCCGGCGAACTCATCACTGCAAGCGAGTATGCGCGCGGCTCGCCGGTCAAAGTCAACAATCAGGTGGTGGGCGTCGTGCTGGAGGATAGTACACCCCCTCCGCTCAGTGCCGCCGATATGAACTTTCTGGCTTCAATAGAGAGCGCGCTGATTTTGGGAGGATTGGCGGCGGTGCTGGTGGCGCTGGCGCTGGGCATCGTGCTTGCGCGCTCACTAACACGCCCGTTGCGCGAACTGACGCTGGCGCTGCATGCAATGGCGGGCGGCGATCTACAACAAGTCGCTCCCGTCCGTTCACGCGATGAACTGGGCCAACTCGCCACGGCGTTCAACAGCATGAGCGCCAACCTTGCCGCCGCCAACGCCCAGCGCCGCCAGATGACCGCCGACATCGCCCATGAACTGCGCACACCTGTGACGGTGATTGCAGGGTATCTCGAAGCCCTGCGCGATGGTGTGTTGCCACCCTCACCCGAACGCTTCGCCATCCTCTATGACGAAGCGCAACACCTGCGCCACCTGATCGAAGACCTCCGCACCCTCTCGCTTGCCGACGCTGGTGAACTGACTCTGCAACCGCAGTCCATCGCGCCGCGTGTGTTGCTCGAACGTATCACAGGCGCCTATCAGCATCAGGCCGAGCGCCAGGGTGTTGCGCTTGCTATCGAAACTGAAGATGAAACCGATGACAGAGAGGCGATTCCGGTTGATGTCGAGCGCATGACCCAGGTATTGAGCAACCTTGTCAATAATGCGCTACGCTACACGCCCAATGGTGGCGCGATCACCCTCGGCGCCACAGCGACGCCACAGGGAACATACCTTCAGGTACGCGACACCGGACAGGGCATCCCGCCCGACGCGCTACCTCACATCTTCGACAGATTCTACCGCGCCGATGTGGCGCGCTCACACTCACAGGAAGCATCCGGCCTGGGGCTTGCCATTGCAAAGGCGCTGGTCGAGGCGCATGGTGGCACGATCGACGCCCAAAGCCAGCCTGACAGCGGCGCAACCTTCTCCATCTTCCTGCCAACCCGATCACTCTACACAGCACCCTGACACCTTCTGCATAGCTCCTTCATATCTTCCCTGTAGCGTTCAGTGTGTCGCCACACGACACTTCACGACACTTCACGACACTCACGAACGATAAGCGCAGGGGAGACGCCGACATGTCGCCGCTCAACAGTTTTCCACTTGAGTATTCCACTCGTATGTCACACATCACATCAACACGTGCATCATCACGTGCATCATCACGTGCATCATCACGTGCGGCGCCACGTCAGCGCCAGTTCAGCATACCATCCGTGCGAGAGCTGCTTCTGCCATACCGGCTCGCGCTGCTGGGTGTCACGATTGTCTCGATCTTCTGCAACTTCTGGATGCTTGGCCAGAATGGCTACGGCAACCTCTACTACGCGGCGACGGTCAAGAGCATGGGAAGCGACTGGCACGCCTTCTTCTTCGCCTCGTTCGATCCTGCTGGGTTCGTCACGGTAGATAAGCCGCCAGTGGGCTTCTGGCTCCAGGTGATCAGCACAAAGATCTTCGGATTCACGCCATTTGCGGTCTTTCTGCCACAGGCGCTGGCAGGTGTGCTCTCGGTTGTGCTGCTCTACTGGCTGGTGCGCCGTCATTTTGGGCATGTGGCTGGCCTGATCGCCGCCATCACGCTTGCCGTCAGCCCGATCAGCGTGGTGACCAATCGCAACAATACGATAGATAGCACGCTGATGCTGACGTTGCTGCTAGCGACCGGGGCGGTCTTTCGCGCCATCGAGACGGACCGGCTGCGCTGGCTTCTGCTGGGTGGGATCCTTGTCGCGCTCGGCTTCAATATCAAGATGCTCGAAGCCTATCTCGTCATTCCGGCGTTTGGCCTCGCCTACCTGTTCAGTTCGCGCAAGCCCTGGCTGCGGCGTATCGCCGACCTCGCCGTCTCCAGCGTGACGATGGTGGGCCTCTCGCTCGTGTGGGTCGTTGCAGTGGACCTGATCCCCGCCGGTCTACGTCCCTGGGTCGGCTCGACACAAACCAACTCAGAGTTGAGTCTGGCGCTGGGCTACAACGGCGTGCAGCGTCTCTTCGGCGGTGGCGGACCATCGAGCGGTGGTCGCCCTGGCGCCACAGGTGGCACAGGCGTTCCTCCTGCGGGTAGCCCTCCAACGGGTGGATTCCCTGGCGGCTCAGACACGGCGGTGACGGCGCGAGGTGGTTTTGGCGCCCCGCCTGTGGGTAGCCCCAATGGAACAGGTAGCGGGGGCGGTCCCGGTGGGGGCGGCGCTGGAATGTTCAATACGGGCAATCCGGGCCTGCTGCGCCTCTTCACACAACCACTGGGTGGTCAGATCGTCTGGCTATTGCCACTGGCGCTACTCGGCATTCTGGCGCTGGCGACCTATAGGCGCTTCCGACCGCGTGACGATCGCCAGCAGCAATCGCTGATCCTGTGGGGGACATGGCTGTTGACGATGGCTGTCTTTTTCAGTGTCGCCAGCTTCTTCCACCAGTATTACCTCTCGCAGATGGCGCCCGCGATTGCCGCGATGGCGGGTATCGGCATCGTCATCATGTGGCGCCAGTATCGGGAGCCGGGCTGGCGCGGCTGGCTCTTGCCTTTCGCGCTGATCGTGACGGCGGTGGAACAAATCTACATCATCGCCAGCGAACCAACCTGGGGAACATGGCTCATTCCCCTGATCGCCATGCCGACCGCGATTGCCGCGCTGAGCCTGGTCATCTTGCGGCTACGCCCGGACGCATTTACGGCGGCGCAATCGCTGCTGACAGATACGGCGCTCGATCTGGGCGGGCGCGTGGGCCGCATGGCGGTGACGGTGGGACTGGTGGCGCTGCTGGCGACGCCGACAGTGTGGTCCTTCTATCCAGCGCTGACGAACAGGGTATCTGATCTGCCGACGGCGGGGGCAACGGCAATGGTAGGCAACGCCGATCCCACCAGCCGGGCAGATA
>JBDTAI010000347.1:0-5415 GCA_039924685.1 Ktedonobacterales bacterium | reverse complement strand
CCGAGGTGAGGCAGCGCCCGGTGGCCAGCTCGAACTGCCAGCCGTGCATCGTGCAGGTCAGCACGCCATCCTCGATCCTGCCGAAGCGGGTGAGGTCGGCCTTCAGGTGCGGGCAGCGCCGCTGGATGCGGTAGCCGTGAGTCTCGAAGAACTGATCCACCGAAGACTTCTCGGCGTAGTAGGCTTCGGCGTATTGCAGTCGCTCCGGCGTCAGGCACTTGAAGAAGTTGTAGACATACTCGTTGTAGGCGCCGCGCCGCTCAGCCTCGAACCGGCACGAGAGGAAGATCGTGTTGATCCAGTCCTCCACATGGTGGAGAATGCAATGTTCGACCAGCGCGCGGTCCATCTTCAGGCGATAGTCCCACTCCTCGCCCGCCCAGGCGCGCACCTCACGCTGGTGGAAATCGAGTACCACATCTACCGTCTCGTCGGTCTGCTCACTGCCCAACTCGCCATCGGCAAACTGCATCAGAATCAGCCCGTTGACGCCGACCGAGAACTGATCCGCCTGGGCCAGCAGCGGATTGAACCATGCTTGCAGTTCAGCCAGGATGTCTACCTGATGGCGCGGCCACGATGCCTTCTCGGCGTCAATACGCGCCTGCTGACGACCCTTGTAGGCGGTGAGATAGGCGCGCTTTTCCGTGAAGATGGCGCCCAGTTCGTCGTCAGAGATCGGATGATGCACATCGCAAGTCGTCTTGCTCAGGCTGGCGACGCTGCCCGGAATCATCAGGCGTCCATTGTCCATGCCGTGCGCCTGCAACTGTTCGATGAAGACTGTCTGATCGGGGAAGGTATTGGTCGGATCGCGGTCGAAGTCGTTGAAGTCAAACAGGGCATCATCCAGGAAGCACGGCGGTCCGGCGGAGGGGATGACATAGGAAGCGCCAAGTTGCTGGGCATAGCGCATGGCGCGCGATAGCTCGTTCTCGCGCTTCTTGCGGCCCAGCGCCAGCCGCATCTTTTCGGGGAACTGGTAGACCATCGGATACCAGATGGCTCCGGAGAATTGCAGGAAGTGCGCGTCATATGGGCCATAGCTGGCCAACAGATCGAGGTCCACCGGGCGCGAGTCGTTCTGGTCGAAGATGCGCGTCTCGCCGTCGTCGAGCAGGATGCCAGAGTCGCCCAGCGGGCCATCGGTTGGCGCCACGGCGGCCATGATCATCACGCGCAGGCCATCAACCTCGTGCATCTGTCCGTTCTTTGTGCGCAGGAACTTCGTGAAACCCAGCTCGCGCAGCGCCCGCTCCAGCAGATCGAGCGGGTAGTCGGGCAGCAGCACGGTGGTCTCTTTGGAGACGTGTTCGCGCAGGAAGGTGGGGTCGAAGTGGTCATGGTGGAGGTGCGAGACATACAGATAGGTTGGCTTGCTGATCTTGTCGAGGTCTATCTGCTCGTTGCTGGGGAAGGGAAACCACGAGGCGAAGTACGCCGGGTTGAACCAGGGGTCGCAGAGCACACTACCATGTTTTGTCTCGAAGAACAGGCCGGCCTGGCCCAGAAACGTAATCTCCACCGTCGCGTATCCTCCACATGGGCGTCCAGATGCGTATGGCGACAAGCAGAACGGGCGCCAGTCGCAAACAGTCGCATACGTGAGCCAGCAGAGCAGGCGGCGCTTCCACAGGCTACGCCCCTACTGTACCACACCCGCGCCGGATCGGACCGCGCGCTGGCCCAAATGTGAGGGAATTGTGAGCGCTGGTTGGCCATTGGCTAATGCCATGTAACCACGTGATCTGGTACTCCGTCGTTCGCCCGTTGCGATGAGCCGTGGCCTTCAGGCGACGAGCCACCGCTGCGATCCATGACTCGATGAGGCGCCAAACAACATAAGCCACGCAGGCGTGGGCTGGAGATGTCGTCATAGTCTATGCGATAGTCTACGCGGGCGGCTGGAGATACGCAGACTTGCTCATTCCTCGAAGAGATGCTGACAGGGCGCTGAATCCTGGCAGCACATTGACGCCATCGAGCGCATCAGTCTTGCCAAGCGTTCACAGTTGGAACGCCGGATCGCCATACGTCTACTTCCTGGCGCGCAGGCCCGATGATCCAGACGAGCGCGACGCCACGATCAAGATACATCTGCGCCTGCGCCGCCATCTCTGGACGGTGCTGACTGGGCGAGGCGACCTCGGCCACCAGATCGGGCGCGGCATGTGGAGTCTTGCTGGCCTCTGCGGTGTTCAGGGCAGGCAACCGCCCGGCGCGCACAGACGTCACAGCGGGGCTTAGCGCTGTCTCCTGCGTTTCGCCCTGAAGGGTCAGATCGTATGCGCCGTCAGCGCCCGAAACGCTACCGAGCTTGCGCGGCTTGGCGAACGTACCCAGCATAATGCCCAGGTACATGGCAATTCTCGACCTCGCATTGCCTGATCCGGGCATACGTACCAGTCTCCCTTCGACGATCTCATACTGCCAGCCATCGTCGGGCAATGTCAGCAAATCTTCAGCCCGCATCGGGAACGGCGCATTGGGAGCCGGTTCGGCCCAGGGCGCAAACACATCGTGTTTCATGGATCGCTGCCTTTGTGACGGGGAACTCATGGTAGAGATGGTAGAGTAAGAAGTGTTGTATCGTCTGTACTGTATCACCGATCGCCAACTGTGCGTCGTTGAGGAGGTGATTGCGATGGCTGAAGATGCTGGAAATGCAGCTACTCCGACATGGCTCGATTTGTACGACTGGCGGCGCCGTGTGGCTGCGCTCTATGCCGCACGCGAGGCCGATCATCTGGCCGTGCGCGATCCGCTGGCGACAATCACACACTTTCGCGCCGCCAAAGATGATCTCTTCAAGCGCCACCCGCAATCGCCATTCGACGCCCAAGCACGCGTGAGCTTCGCAGGCCTGCGCTACTTCCCGTATAACCCAGCGTTGCGGCTGGTAGCCGATTTTGCGCCTGAGCCAGCGGAAGATACGTCGGCGGAGGAGACACAGCTTGCGGCAAGCGGGACGCACACGATGCGCTTCCGGCGGGCGGCGCGTGTCAACTTCACCATAGCCGCTCAGGCATATGCGCTCACGGTCTACTGGATTGATGTATATGGTGGCGGCCTCTTCCTGCCATTCCGCGACGCCACCTGCCCGCAGGAAAGCTACGGCGCCGGACGCTATCTCTTCGATACCGTCAAGGGCAGCGACTTTCTGTTAGCCGACCCGCAGCAGGCGGCTGGTGATGTCATGGGCTTGACGAGCGGGCGTATCCTGCTCGACTTCAACTACGCCTACAACCCCTCATGCGCCTATGATCCGCATTGGGTCTGCCCGCTGGCCGCGCAGGAAAACACGCTGCCGATTCCGATCCGCGCCGGTGAGCGTACATACCATGAGGATCATGCGTAGCGGTGATGGTCGGCGCGCTCGTGGGCAGATGGTACAATAGAGGGTGAGCGATGGCGCGAGCAGGCATACGACAGTGGAGTGGAACGAGCAATGAGCGTTGAGCAGGGCGAACACGGATCAGGGCAGGAGTCCGAGCGCAATGGCGCGCCATCAGTGGACGACAGCGCGCAGAGTGAGGGTGAGGATGGGCTGCTGGCGCGTGTGCGCTATGGACTTGGCAAAGAACTGCTGCTCTACCCCGACGCCTTCGTGGTGCTGCACCGCGAAGAGGCCGAAGAAACCCGCCTGAGCCTCGATAGCATCCGCCGCCTGATCCTGGCGCCGGGTGATCCCAACCCCGCCAAGCTCATCCTGATGTTCGACCTCGACGATGGCAATACGATCATTGCCGCCGAGGGCATGACCAATGTAGCCGACTTTCGCAAGCTGCTCGCCCGCCTGCACGACCTGCGCCCAGAGATCGAACTCGATCCGCCCGATATGGATACCCAGCTTCAGCAGGCGCTTGGCAATCGTCGCCGCAGCCTGCTCGGCTGTTATGGCTCGGTGCTGGGATCATGCGCACTGATCTACGTGATCTATCTGATCGTTGCCTACATCGGCGCGCACGGTGGCCACTGACTCTCTCCAACTCCACTATTGTCCCACCCGGATACCCGCTTTTCTGCTTTTTCACCATCTGTTCTCCCTCTCCTCGATGTTGTTTGCCATCGTGATCGGGTAGTGATCCGTTGGCTTTCAGGATTACGCGTCGCCTGAAGGCCACGCACCACCACCTGCGGTCTGTTACCCGTTCCAGGTGTCAAGCAACATGACAGGAGCATGACAGGAGCATGACAGGAGCATGACAGGAGAAGGCCAGGGTGAGATTGCGTAGCCCTTGATCTTGTTGGACATCTCATTTATAATGGTTACAGATAACAAATGATTGCAGGTGATGCTATATGCGAGACAGTGAACAGTTGATGGCGCGGGTGCGCGCACAGGGCGGCAAGGCGACACCACAGCGCGTGGCCGTCTGGCGGGCGCTGGAACACGACCAGACGCACCCCACAGCGGAAGACCTCTATGCGCGACTGAAAGTGACGATGCCGACGCTCTCGCTCACAACGGTCTATCATGTGCTGAACGAGTTGGTCGAGTGGGGGGAGTTGCGACGCTTCGATATCGGTGACGGCCATATCCACTTCGATCCCGATACCGCGCCGCACGCCGAACTGATCTGTCTGCGCTGCCACCGCGTGATGGATGCGCCTGCCGGAGTCGGTATGCCAGCGGAAACGTTGCCCAACGAGCTTGCAGGCTATCGCATCATCACCCGCACCGAACAGTATTTCGGCTATTGCCCCGATTGCCGACAGGCAATGCGCATCGGATCGCAGGGCAGGCCACGCTCGGCCTTGCACGGCCGGAGCACGGGCGACGCTGGTGACTAAAGTCCCTGATGCTGTACCACTATCTGCTACCAGTACCGCTATCCACTTGATGAGGCGGAACGAGTAGACCAGAACGCAACAATGCAAAAAGACACTATGGAGAAGGGTGAGACGCGCATGCAGGGCAGCAAAGACACCGATACACGCGGACTTCAGATGATGCTTGCCATGCTGCTGCGTATGATGGGCATGAGGACGCTGGCAGGCAAGCTCGACGGTCGCCTGCGCGCTGAAGGCATGAGCGCCCACGCCGAGGAACAGGCGTCGCGCAGTTTCGTATTGCGCGTGGTGCAGCCAGGGCTTGCGGGGCTAATGGATGGCTCCGTCTCCACACTGGCGCCGATCTTCGCCGCTGTCTTTGTCTCGCATCGCACGATTGACGGCTTCCTCGTCGGCATGGCGGCTGCCACCGGCGCAGGCATCAGTATGGCCTTCGCGGAGGCGCTCTCGGATAATGGTGAGATCACCGGGCGCGGCAATCCCTGGGTGCGCGGCGGCATCACCGGCCTGATGACATTCATCGGCGGCGCGGGCCACACGCTGCCCTTTCTCATTTCAAACGTGCAGACGGCGCTCTATGCGGCCTATGTCGTGGTCGCCGTCGAACTCACCATCATCGCC
>JBDTAI010000346.1:0-2788 GCA_039924685.1 Ktedonobacterales bacterium | reverse complement strand
CGGAACACAGCAGGGTGTCTACCTCTCGACGAATGGTGGTGATAGCTGGCGCGTCCCGGCTACTGGCCTTGCGCAACCGGCGCTTGCCGTCATCGCGTCTCCCAGCAAGCATTCGAGCTATGTTCTCTTTGCGGCGATGGGGCAGATTGCGCGCTTCCCACCTGCCGTCGGTGTCACAAGTCCATTCGGCCAGATCGTCCCTATCCTGCTCGTCGTGTTGCTGCTGGGCATGTGCTTCTACTTCTTCTACATTCGCCAGCGCCGCTATAGCGCGCTGCTGGCCCAACAAGAGCGTACCGGACCGCCGAATGCCGAGGGCGGTCAACGCTTCGTCTACGTTCCCCTCTATGGCCCAGATGCCAGGGGGAGCAAGGCGCCAACCGGCGCCTCCGACACCCGCGACAGATCGGATGACGCAGAACAGGCAGCGTATCCAGGCGACGCCAGTGGTGGGACGCCTGGCTCGCTGGCTACATCGGCGAAGCGGCTGGTCAGTTCGACCGCGACGAATACGCGCAAGATGCGGGGGGCCGACAAAGCCGCCAAGTCCAACAAAGTGCCGACTCCACCCAACAGCAGCGCCTCAGATGTAGGCGGCGACATTGCCAACACAGCTAACACAGCTAACAACGCCAATGCCCGCAGGAACAACGGCAAAAGCATCGGCAAGAGCGGCGGCAAACGTCCGAACACTGGCAGGCGATCATAAAACCCCACTGGTGAAGAAAGAAATAGACGGTGAGCGCCGCGCCAACCGCCACGAACGATCCACTGCGCCCAACGCCGATCCAGCGTGCGCGCGATGGCGGCGCCATAGCCGCCGATGATCGCCGCGACCACCACCAGCGGCGCAACTGGCCAGATCGCGATGCCACTCAGCGCGAAGATCAGCACGGCGACGCCATTGACGGCGCTCGCCGCGCCGTTTTGGGCACGTTCATGACATGGATGTCGGTCATGCCCATCATACTGAGGCTAGCCAGCATCAGAATGCCGATGCCACCGCCAAAATAGCCGCCATAGATACCGTCACGGCGCCGGCGACCAATGCCGCAAGGGCCAATGCCGCAAGGGCCAATGCTGCAAGAAAGAGTAGCACCACCTGCCCAGCCGTCAGGAATCGAATACCCTAGCGTCTTGTACTGATTATCGCCACTATACAGCAGATACAGAGGATCGTTCCGCAGGAGCGAAAACTGCCGTCAGACGCCGCCTGAATTGACACAGCATGATATGCCAGCACGAGCCAAGAGCGTCGTTCAGGGGTATTCAAGAGTATCAACCATGTTGGCGCAGAAGATATGGGTACGCAATATGCAATGGAGGCGGAGGAGACACGCAAGCGAATACGCAAGAGCGAAATCCGCTGCTTCTCTTGTTTGTATGCATAATCTTTTGTCATACTCTGTTACGGGTTGCATAACAGAACAACCGCGCTCCATGAACACCAACACCAAACTGATCGTGAGTAGGGCGACGATGAAGGAGAATATGATGCTGCTAGGAACAGGCGAGGTTTCCTTCAGTCGGCGTGAAGAACGGCGGGCAGGTGTGCCCAGTGCACAGGATACACGCGACGGATCACACAGCGCGCTGGTCGCATCGGCGGCGCCGTTGCTGGCGCTGCCGGTTGAGGGCGCGCGGCTGATGACGCCAGTGCAGTGGGAACAGTGCGATCTGCATTCCCCAGCGATTCAGATGCCAGCGATCAGGACGCCGACGCTGCAACCACACTCCACCACCGCCAGCGCGCTCGCCCACGAACTCGATGAGCGCACAGCGCGCGATGTCTGCGCCGTTCCGCTCGATACCGACTTCCGCCATTGCCAGCGCATCATGCAGCAGATCGCGCGCACCTTCTACTACGGCTCGCTCTTTCTGCCAGCCGAGAAGCGCCGCGCGGCATGGGCGCTCTATGCCTTCTGCCGTGTCGCCGATGACATCGCTGATGAGCGCGATCTCTACCCCGACCCTCTGGCCGACCTTGCTCGCTGGCGCACTGCCCTGCTCGACGCCTTCGCCGGGCGCCCGCGCGGGCCTGTGATGCGCGCCCTGGCGGATGTCGTGCGACGCTACAATGTGCCGCTGCAACCGGCGCTCGACCTGCTGGATGGCGTGGAGATGGATGCGCGCAACGCCGCCTTCACCAGCTTCGCTGATCTGCGCCTCTACTGCTACCGCGTGGCTGGCACGGTGGGGCTGCTGATGGCTCCTGTGCTGGGCTACCAGAGTGAGGAAGCGCTATCGCTTGCCGTGGACCTGGGCATCGCCCAGCAGCTTACCAACATCCTGCGCGATATCGGCGAAGACCTCAGCCGTGGGCGCGTCTATCTGCCCAGTGAGGAGCTTGCCGCCTTCGGCTATTGTCGTGCAGAGCTTGAGCAGGGCATCGTCAACGACGCCTTCATCAAGCTGATCGAGTTCAACATCGAGCGCGCCGAGCAGTATTACTCGCATGGCATGCAGGGCGTGCGGCTGCTCGATGCTGACACGCGGCTTGCCATCACCCTGAGCGCCGACCTCTATCGCGCCATCCTCCACCGCATTCGCGCCAACCACTATGATGTCTTCACCCAGCGGGCGCACATTCCACTTCCCCGCAAGCTGGCGATGCTCCCTGGCGCCTGGCGTCGCGCACATGCCATGTGATACGCGCGGCATGGCGTGCGCCTATGTATGGTCCAGACGGAAGGGCGTGGGCAGCAGGTCAGCGACGGTGAAGGGGTGTTCGGCGCCATCCACCAGAATGACGGCGTTGGGCGCCAGTTCGGTGATCCACTGGCGGCAT
>JBDTAI010000345.1:0-6638 GCA_039924685.1 Ktedonobacterales bacterium | reverse complement strand
GGCTGTCGTCTGCGTGCGCTCCGCCGCGATGAAGTCTCGCATGGCGCGGATGTCGTCGGGAGTCACCTCGGCCTGTTCGCCGTTGTCGCTCACCTTGTTGGGCAGCAGACCGTCCCACTGAAGCACGCGCCGCATGGACTTCAGGCGCGGCCATGCGCCAACCACCCAGACGGGGATGCGCGGCTGCTGCATCGGCGTCGGCTGAAAGGTCATCTCCTCCATCTGATAGTGCTTGCCCTGATAGCTGAACGGCTGCCCGCTCCACAGGCCAGCCAGGATCGCCAGACTCTCATCCAGTAACTCGGCGCGGGTCTTGCGGTCGGTTGCATCACCCACCTTGCCGAAGCCGCCATCATCCAGCGCTCCCAGCCCCACTGGCAGAATCAGCCGCCCGTTGGAGAGCCGATCAAGGGTCGCCGTCTCGCGCGCCACCTTCCACGGACGACGGCGCGAAAGCGGCGTGAGCATCGTGCCAAGCCGCACCCGTTCGGTCTGCGTCGCCATCGCCGCCAGCGCCACCCAGGGATCAAATCCCAGACCGTCTTCGCCCTCGATCCAGATGCAATCGGGGATGAAGACGCCATCCCAGCCTGCCGCCTCCGCCTCGCGGGCAAACATCACCAGATCATGCACATCGCCGCCAGGGATCACGAAACCGTAGCGCATGCGTATCGCTCCTCTTGTCTAAGCCGCTACATCAGCCGCCTGAACAGCAGTATAGTGCGCCAAATAAGACATCTCCTGTCATATCTGAGGTTCACTGCGAGCAATGCGCGGATGGGCTGCGTTGGGATAGGCAAGATGCGGTATGATGGGAACATACAGCATCGTCAGGTCAACACACGAGGGAGGGTTGGTATGTCGGGCGCAGCACAGGCGCTTGGTACACGGCGCATCGTCATTCTTGCCGAGGATGCGTTTGATTGGCAGTCCGCAAAGACGGCGGTGGGCGTGCTACGTTACAGCCCCGATACCATCGTCGCCGTGATAGATAGCACTCGTGTCGGGCAGGATGCGGCAACCGCGCTGGGCGATCCCGCTGGGCCGGGCAAGGGCGTTCCCATCGTGGCGAGTGTGCAGGAGACGCTCTCATCTCACCCCGATACATTACTGATCGGCATCGCGCCGATTGGTGGCTCACTGCCCCAGGCGTGGCGCGGCGAGCTGCTGGCCGCCCTCACCGCCGGACTCACCATCGTCAGCGGCCTGCACTACTTCCTGAGCGACGATCCCGAACTGGCGCAGACGGCGCGCGACCACAACACGACGATCTGGGATGTGCGCCGTCCGCCGCAGGAGTTGGCCCAGCGCATCCGCACCGGAGAGCCACATCGCGCAGGCAGCCACGTTGTCTACTTGTGTGGTACCGACTGCAATGTGGGCAAGATGACCGCCGCCGTCGAGCTTGACCGCGCAATGCAGAAGCGCGGCATCTCGTCGGCCTTCGCCGCCACCGGCCAGACTGGCATCATGGTCTCCGGCGCGGGCATTCCGGTTGATCGCTTTATCTGTGACTTCGAGCCGGGCGGCGTCGAGGGGCTGACGCTCGATTTCGCCGAGCGGTATGACTGGGTGTTTGTCGAGGGGCAGGGATCACTACTCCATCCCGCCTACTCCGCCGTGACGCTGGGCCTGGTGCATGGCTCGGCGCCCGACCTAATGATCCTCTGCCACCACGCCGGGCGCACAGAGATTCACGGCTATGACACGCCGATTCCGTCACTGCCAGCGGTGCGCGCGATCTACGAGACCGCCGCCGCCTGGCTCAAGCCCGCCCCCATCGTCGCCATCGCACTCAACACCTATGGCCTCACCGACGCAGAGGCGCGCGCGGCCATTGCGGCCGCCGAACACGAAACCGGCCTGCCCACCAGCGATCCCGTGCGCTTCGGCTGCGACCCGATACTTGACGCGCTGCTGGCGCATGTATAGGCTAGGTGTCAGGTGAGTGGAGGGTAGGGATCGCGGACATGAATTGCTTGACGCATGTGACGGCAATCTGTGTGGGGGCGCGTCCGTGTCGTCCGTGTGGCATGGCCTGGCGAGCGGGTCATCCCGCGCCTGGAGTCCCTGCAGGACGCTCCGATCCCGTCTCCACAGCCTGCCAGATGAAGACTGACACCCAATGGCGAAGGGAGTGGTGTCTGCAACGGGGACGCGGGCAGGCGCCACGCGCCTCTACTACGCGACAGGACACTACCATGCTCGCCCGTAGGCTCATCCCGTTCATATCACAGGCCACGGAGGTGGCCTTCGCGTTCCGTAGGAACTTTAGGCGCGGCTTCAGCCGCCCGCCGGGCCACGAGACAAGGTGGCAATTGCCACAGGTACACGGGCGCCCACCGGAGGTTCCTGCCAAGCCCGCCGGACATTGTGAACAGTTGTTTGTTTGATACAGAGGGTGGCGACAACATGGAACTGACTGCGCAGGCGCTCGAACTGAAGCTGACCGAGCCGTTTCGCATTGCGCGTAGCGTGCAGTATTACGCGCATAACGTGCTGACACAGATCGAGGTGGATGGTATCGTCGGCGTTGGTGAAGCGGCGCCTAGCGGCTACTATGGCGAGAAGCGCGAGAGTGTCTTGATGGCGCTCTCCTACTTCACCGATCATCTGGGCGACGATCCCACGCTGATCGAAGATGTGATGGCGGGGCTTGACCGTGTAATGCAGGGCAACGCCGCCGCCAAAGCCGCGATTGATATGGCGCTCTATGACATCGTGGGCAAGCGCCTCGGCGTTCCCGTCTATCAGCTGCTCGGCCTCAATCCCGGGCGGGCGCCGCATACTTCGTTCACCATCGGCATGGATACTCCCATCGAGATGGCCAAGCGCGCCCTGGTCGCCCGCGATTACCCGATCCTCAAGATCAAGCTGGGCGGCAAACATGATCTCGACATCATCAAAGCCATCCGCGACGTGACCAACGCCGTGATCCGCGTGGACGCCAACGCCGCCTGGACGCCCAAAGAGGCGATCCGCAGCATCAATGCGCTGGAGCCATATGACATCGAGTTCGTCGAGCAGCCACTGCCACCCAAAGACCTCGCCGGACTGCGACTGGTGCGCGAAAACGTCAGCCTGCCGATCATCGTTGACGAGAGTTGTGTCACGCTGGAAGACATTCCCCTGATCATCGGTTGCGCAGACGGCATCAACATCAAGCTGATGAAGTGCGGCGGCATCCACCATGCGCTGAAGATGATCCACGCGGCGCGGGCGCACCACCTCCGTGTGATGCTTGGCTGTATGATCGAAAGTTCGCTGGCGATCACCGCCGCTGCGCATCTCAGCCCGCTAGTGGACTACGCCGACCTCGATGGCATGCTGCTGGTGGACGATGATCCCTTCGACGGTGTACAGGTGAAGGATGGCAAGCTGATGCTGCCCGACCGCCCTGGCCTGGGTGTTCGCCGCCGCGATGGCAAGCGAAAACTGCCCGCGCGCGCAGTTGATGCGACGCCCGCCGCCCTGCCCGCCCGCACGGCGACCCGCGCGAAAGGCGCCCAGCGCGACACCGAGGGCGAGATCGAGTACGAGGAATAGCCGATCGCGGGCAAGAACGTCCGGCGCACGGTTTGTAGGGGGCGTCCGCTGGACGCCCCCACCTCGATCCGCAGAAAATATCAACGGGGAGCAAGCAGAGTGAAGTTGAGCTATGACGATGCGCTGGCGCTACTGCGTGAGCATAACAAGAATGAGAGCCTGGTGAAGCATGGCATGGCGGTCAGCGCCGCCGTGGCCGCCTACGCAAGCAAGTATGATGGCGACGAAACACTCTGGCGCGTGACAGGGCTGCTGCACGACCTCGACTACGAAGAGTACCCGACGATTGAGGAGCATACCCTGCACACAGCGGTCTGGCTGCGTGAACTGGGCTACCCCGAAGAGCTGGTCTATGCGATCCTGGCGCACAACGATCTGATCGGGCCGCCACGTAACACACCACTGGCGAAGGCGCTCTATGCCTGCGACGAACTGGCCGGGCTGATCACCGCGACCGCGCTGGTGCGTCCCACCAAGAGCGTGAGCGGGCTGGAGGCCAGCTCCGTGCGCAAGAAGATGAAAGACAAGGCGTTTGCGCGTGGGGTCAACCGCGACGACATCACTCGTGGCGCCGCCGACCTGGGTGTGGACCTGAACGAACATATCACCTTCGTCATCGCCGCCATGTCCGCCGAAGCCGATGCGCTGGGACTGGCGGGAACGGACTCAGACGCATGATATGCCTACTGCTATGAATGATCAGGCGGACTGCCTGATAGCGCGAAAGCGATCCATCGGTATCGGCGACTGGCTCACATAGCTATTGTCATCATTGGAGATCACTATGAGTACGCATGTTGTCGAGTCTGTTCGAGACTCGATCCACGGCTGAAACTGCCGTGAACTGGCGCCCATTCTCGCCATCGACCCTGGCGATACGGTGATATATCGCACGCTCGATTCCAGTTGGGGGAGGGCCGGAAATCGCCATCTCGATCTCAATCTCCCGCTTTTCGAACGTGCGCTGGAGCGCGATGCTGGTCACGCGCTCTGCGGCCCACTGCTGATTCGTGGCGCGCAGCCTGGAGATATGCTAGAGATCCATATCCAGAGGATCATCCCGGCTCACTGGGGTGGACGTGGACTGGCCCCGGCTATGAGACAGGAGATGGACTTGGACTCGACGAGGAAGTGGTCGTGACATGGGAGATCGACCAAGCGCAGGGCATCGCCTCAGACTCGTCAGGCCTCGGTGTGACGCTTCCGATTCGCCCCTTCATGGGAGTTATGGGAAACGCGCCAGTTGCGCCTGGCTATCACAGTACCATCCCACCATATAATGTGGGAGGGAACCTGGACTGCCGCGAACTGGTGGCGGGCAGCACGCTCTGGCTACCAGTCGAGGTTGAGGGCGCTCTGTTCTCAGTAGGGGGCGGCCATGCGGCGCAGGGCGATGGCGAGGTTTCGCGCATGGCCATTGAATGCCCTATGGAACAGGTGGAATTGACCTTCAACCTGCGGTCCGACCTCCATTTACAGATGCCCCAGGCCGATACGCCTGCTGGCTATCTCACCATCGGCCTCGGCTCGACACTCGATGAGGCGCACAAGGTTGCGCTCAACGGCATACTCGATCACTTGCAACGTGTCACAGGCTTTGGTCGTTCACAAGCAATGGCGCTCGCAACGTGTGTCGTACACCTGCGTGTCACACAGATTGTGAATGGGACCGTGGGCATCCACGCCCTCCTCCCACCCCATGCCTTCACTTTGAGTGGCGTCTGAGAGCAGTGTATAGCACATCGGTCCTGGCGGAACGGCGTGCTATACTGCAAGGACGGCCTGCGCAGAGACAACAGTGACGGACGGCGCTACCCGTTCGCCTTATCTCTCAGACAGGCGGCAGGCGCAGCGATTGCAGTGAGCAGACGGAGCAGATGAGACATGACAGACGGGCGGCAACTGCCCATTCTCCCGGCGAAACGTGAGGTAACGGACCGACAACAGCAGTTCGCCTTCGAGGAAGGCTATGAGACCCGCCCGCCAGTGGAGGCCCGGGCAACTACGTTCGTTGGACGGCGGGTGAAGCGGCTGGCGCAAGCGCTGTTGCGGGCAGGCTTTGGGGCGCTTGGCGCGCTGCTCCGCGACTGGCATGATCCCCTGCCGCCGCTCTACCCCGGCGATGCGCGCATCCGGCGTATCCTCGTCGTGCGGGTAGACCTGCTTGGCGATACTGTGCTTTCCACACCCGCCGTGCGCGCCCTGCGTCGCGCCTATCCCCGCGCCACCATAGATATGTTGACACTGGCGTCGTCAGCGGCCATCCTTGCAGGCGATCCCGACATTTCGCGGGTGATCGCCTTCAATCCGCATGTCTGGCGTAATCCGGCCAACTGGCGCAGGTTGCGAACCTGGCGCGAGGCGCTGGCCTTTCTGCACACCGCGCGTTCGCCGCGCTACGATCTGGCCGTCTCGGTCTCTGGCGACATCGGCAGCATCGTCACCCGCTTGACCGGCGCGCGGCGGCGGGTGGGCTATGCGCGTGAGGCGTACCGCAACTTCCTCACTGATCCAGTCCCCGGCGGGCGCTATCGCATCCATCAGCACGAGGCGCAGTATGTGTTGCGGCTTGCCGAGGCGGCGGGCGGCATTGTCGAGCCGGGCGACGAATGGCCGCGCTTGCATGTCATTCCAGCGGCGCGCGAACGGGCGCAAGTGTTGCTGCATGAGGGACGGCTGACGACAGGCGCACAGGGGCCGGTAATCGCGCTACATGCTGGGGCGCGCAACGGACAGGCGAAACGCTGGCCTGCGCGTCACTGGTCAACGCTAATTGATCGGCTGGTCAGTGAACTCGATGCGCTTGTCGTGTTGACCGGCGCCCCCAACGAAGCGTCGCTGGCAGACGAGATCACCGCCCACGCACTGCAGCCCGCGCTCAACCTCTGTGGGCGCACCACTCTTCCCGAATTGACGGCGTTGCTCTCGGCATGCGATCTTGTCGTATCGGGCGATAGTGGTCCAATGCACATCGCTTGCGCCGTGCGAACGCCAGTGGTCGTGTTGCATGGGCCAACCGATCCGGCGATCAGCGGGCCAACCGATCCTGACGCAATCATCGTGCGCCACGCGCTGTGGTGTTCGCCATGCTA
>JBDTAI010000344.1:0-6442 GCA_039924685.1 Ktedonobacterales bacterium | reverse complement strand
AGTAGCAGATACGCCTCCACCTCGTTGACCAGCCGGAAGTCCGCGCGTAGGCCCACCAGCGGCGCATAGCGACGTAGCAACTCGCCGCAGAAGGCATGGATCGTACTGACGGTTGGCGCTGAATCGTGGCCACTCGCCAGCCCATCGCCTGCCAGCCCCATCAGCGCCAGCCGCTCACGCATCTCACGCGCCGCCTTGTTCGAGAAGGTGAGCGCCAGAATTGCAGTTGGGTCCGCATTGCGATCCACCACAAGATGGCCGATACGTCCCAGTAGGGCGCTGGTCTTGCCCGCGCCTGGTCCGGCAATGATGAGCGCAGGAGTGGTTCCGACACGCGCCGCCGCCTGTTGATCGGGGTCGAGAGTCGGCGTTGGGCGTGCACTGGCCAGCCCATCGGGTGGCGCCATCGCTTCATCTGGTTGTTTGGGGGTAAGCAACGCAGTCAATCGTCGCAATACGACATCTTCAGAGACACCGAAGCGCTGGGCCAGTTCGCGCGCGGTCGGCGCTGGATCGCCCAGATAGCGCGTCAGTAGCGCATTGGCGGGCAGCAGCAGAGCGGCGGCAAAGGCGTTGGCCTCATTCTCGCGACGGGCGCGGGCACTATATGCCTGGCCGGGACGCAGTATCTCATCCTCAGCGCCGAAACCATCAAGCGGCGCATCGAGATCGGTGTCGGCGCAGCCATCGGGCGATGTCGCGTCAGGCGCGAGCACTACGGCGGCGTTTGCCTCGCCAGTAGCCGAAATCAGCCCGCGCGCCACCAGCGCTGCCAACCCCGTCCCGCGGTGCAGCGCGGCATGCCCCATCTCATGCGCCAGGGTGAAGCGTCGCAGCGGTTCAGGCAGGTCAGAGCGCAGGAAGATCAGGTTCTCACCTGGCTCCAGATAGCCAAGTGTGTTGGGGTGCAGCGCCGGACTGAAAGGTTCCGCGTCCAGATCGAGCCGCGCCACCAGCGCATCGAGCGGGATCGCATCGCTCGTCACCACATCATGTGGAGGTTGCGCATATAGCCAGTCGAGCAGCCGTTCCGCCGCCAGCGCAGGAGTAAGCGCCGCCGTACCTGTTGATAGGGTGATTGGTGATGGGCTGCTGGTCGTGCTGGTCGTGCTGGTCGTGCTGGTGGGCGCGTCAGGCGGCATGAAGGCAATCCTCGCCGATAAGTGGATCCAAGCGGTGGAGCAGGGTTACATGCTATCCCTCATTGTACCATATCTCAGGCGAGCGCCCTGTTTTGACCGAGCATTTCGGTGTTCACATCCAGGCTGCATAGAGCGGGCTTGGCGCAGGCATGATCAGGCATGATATAGTAACGGCAATCCGTACTCCCCTGTAGCGTATGTAGCGCATTGACCGCGACACAGTTCAGCAGTCAGCAAAGAAGCGAGGCGAATACCTATGACCACCGCCACCCGACCGGGAGCGCCCCAGTTTCCCAGCGCCGCGACCGACATACCGGCCTCCGACCATGCGGCGCTCGATGCCGCACTGCAAGAGTTGCATGCCCACAAAGACGAGTGGGTGGCTATCGGCGCCCGCGACCGCGCTGCCATGATGGATACGCTGATCGCCGACTTTGCGCCGCTGGCGGACCGCTGGGTGGCTGCCTGCGCCCAGAGCAAAGGTCTCAGCGCCGACGCGCCCGCCGTGGGTGAGGAGTGGGCGACCGGCCCCTATACGCTGCTCAAGGAGTTCCGCCAGTTGCGGCAATCGCTGCTCGACATCGCCGCCGGGTCAGGCGATAGCGGCTCACCGCGCATCCCTGGCCCGGTGAAGACCCGCTCGAATGGGCAGGTGGTGGCGGGTGTCTTCCCACAGAACACGTACGACCGCATCTTCTATGGCGGCCTCTCGGCGGATATCTGGATGCAGCCGGGCGTCACGAAAGATACACTGGCGCAGACGCAGGCCGTGGTCTACCACGACAAGCAGCATCCTGGCAAGGTGGCGTTGGTGCTGGGTGCGGGCAATGTCTCCAGCATCGGTCCGCTCGACGTGCTGTACAAGCTCTTCGTCGAGGATCAGGTGGTGATCTTCAAGGCCAACCCTGTCAACGCCTACCTGGGGCCGCTGATCGAGCAGGCGTTCCGTTCGCTGATCGCGCGCGGCTTTCTGCGCATGGCGTATGGCGGCGCGGCGGAGGGCGCCTATCTCTGCAACTCAGCGCTGGTAGATGAAATCCACATCACCGGCTCGGACAAGACCTTCGACGCGATTGTCTTTGGGCCGGGCGCGGATGGGGCGCAGCGCAAGGCTGAGCGGCGTCCGCTGCTCACCAAGCGCATCACCGGCGAACTGGGCAATGTCAGCCCAGTGATCGTCGTCCCCGGACCGTGGAACGCGGGCGAGATTGCCTATCAGGCGGCGCACATCGCCAGCATGCTCACCAACAATGCGGGCTTCAACTGCAACGCCACCCGTGTGATTCTCCAGCATGCGGGCTGGAAGCAGCGCGACGCGCTCAACGCGGCGATACGCGGCGTGCTGGCGAAGGTTCCACCGCGTCCGGCGTACTATCCCGGCGCGCAGCAGCGTGAGCAGGCGTTTGTGGCGGCGCACCCCGAAGCCGAACGCATCGGCGCGGCGACCGGCGACGAACTACCCTGGACCTTCATCACCGGCGTGGACCCGGCGCGCACCGACGACATCGTTTTCACCACCGAGGCGTTTTGCAGCCTGTTTGCCGAGACGGCGCTTGCTGCGGAGAGCGTAGCCGACTACATCGAGCGCGCAGTCGCCTTCGCTAACGACGACATCTGGGGGACGCTGAACGCGACGCTGATCGTGCATCCAGCGTCGCTGCGTGAGCCAAAAGTGCGCACAGCCGTCGAGCGCGCCATCGCCAATCTGCGCTATGGCTCCATTGGCGTCAACTACTGGGCCGGCACGAGCTTTGTGTTGGGTGTCACCACCTGGGGCGCCTTCCCCGGCCACAGCATCGAGGATATTCAGTCGGGGGTCGGCGTCGTCCACAACACGCTGATGTTCGACAAGCCGCAGAAGTCGGTGCTGCGCGCGCCCTTCCGCACGACTCCCACGCCGCCCTGGTTCGTCACCCGCGCCAACGCCGGACGTGCGGTATTCAGGAAGCTGGCCCAACTCGAAGCGGCGCCCTCCTTCGGCAAGGTTCCCTCCATCGTGCTCTCCGCCCTCCGCGGCTGATCATAACCACTTCCCTGCGCACTGCCTTGTACGGCGTAGATGGATCGGGCTGATGTTCATCTACGCCACCTTGTTTCACTGCAACTGAATCACCTCGTCCACTCTGATACGAAGGATTAAGTTGTTCTAAAAGTGTTCTTGATTGCAGCAGCCACTTGACAAACAGCATCCAGGCATGCTATAGACATCTCATCGGTTGGTGATGCTGATGGCAGGAAAAGGAAAGGTAACACACATGGCCAATCCGTACAGCACAGCACAGTACAGCACAGCACAGCACAGTACAGTACAGTACAGTACAGTTAGGCGTTGGATGCGATTTGCTCTCGGCCTTGTCCTGGACATATTGCTGATCCAGAGCACCGTAGTTGGTTCTAACAACTCCTCACATGTCGCTCACGCCGCGCCGCTGGGACAAAGTTGCGGAAATGGAACAATCAACCATTGCTACGGATTGCAGGATTGGGGGGGGCGCCAATGGCTCAAAGACCTCCATCACCATTGTACCGCTGAACTGCAACAATAGCGGTGGCGGCTGCGGCATCATTACCAACGAGATGTGGTTGCTCAATAAGAACGAGCCTGGTTGTGCATTTGAAAATCAGTGCTGGGTCGAGGTCGGCTACTGGAATGCGCCAGGCAACGGCTACTCCGAAAGCTATTTCTGGGCGGATAATCGCCCTGGCTCGTTAGTGATCATCCATTTCTTCGGTGACATACCTGCCGGGGACTACAATGTCTCCACGGCATTTACCATCGCGCACGATTGTGGCTCAACCTGCTACGATGTAAACGTGGCCGGAGCGAAGGATTCGTTTCATGGCCTGTCCACCAACAACACGATGAATCCGACAAGTCCGGACTCGGTCATTCGGATCGGCATGGAGGTGGCTGGCTCCAACTCGGATGCGGCCTCGGCCGGGCATGCTTACTTCACCTACAACCAATGGGAAAGTTCGAGTGGCACCTGGAACTATCAGACCAATTGCGGCGCATATAAAAAGCCACCATACTGCGCTTACAACCCAGACTCCGATGCGCCACCATGGATGGAGATGATCACCCAACCGGTTAATGGCAACAACGGAGGAAGCTATCGCACCCGTTGCTGTACACCCACCAGCATTGCAACCCATCCAGCGCAAGTTCCATCAAATGCGCCCGCCTCACCTGCGCACACACTGGGCCTCCCAGCGATCACGGCACACGTCCGACAACAGAATGGCGCCATGATTGACTCGTCATCCGTTGCGTCCTGGGTGTTGAGTCATCCGTTGCCGCGCGCGACGCGGAACGGTTCCCTGGCAAGGCCAACGGGCATCCAGAAGATCGTGTTTGCCAAGAGCCAGGACATCAGCAAGTTGCTGGATGGCGAAAACATGGGTGTGCCTGATAACACCTTGCTGTGCTACGCCCAAGTGAGCGGCGTCTTCGAATTCCCCTCTCCATCGAGAGGCAAAGAATTCGTGTATCATCAAGGCATTGAGGTCTTCGATGCGACTACCGGCAATTTGCTCATGGTTGCTGGGTAGGTGGATCTTTCATGTTTCAGTAGTCCGTGACATGGGAATGATCGTTTGTGCGGAAGTTCCCATGTACCGATGTTCACGACGAATAGAAGCAGTAACGGACGATACATCGCTATACTGGAAGATGCGATTCCTGAAGGAGACACCGTATGTTGAAACCATCACGTAATGGGTATGGTGCGGCCCTGTTGGCGCTCTTGCTGCTCAGTAGTCTGAGCGCCTGCACGGTTTTTACGTCGCAAACAAGTATCCTTTCTGTCCCGCCACCCATTGTCTGGCAGATGCAGCCGCATCAGAGCTTTGCCAGTGGGCCGGTGGGAACATTCGCGCTCGAGTTTGTCGACTTTACGCCCCAACAGTTTCGTTTCTATTATGCTTTCAAGTCGCCACATCAGGCGGACTTGCGGGTGAGCGCCAGTTCCTCCCTGGCTGGGAGAGGCGCCGCATCGGTTATGGCGCTTGCTACGACCGTGCAGCCGCTTGGTCAAATCGGTGACTACGCGATAGGCGTCATTCATGTTGAGCATATCAACCGCGCTGGGCAGATCATCTCGCTGGCGATCACGCCAACGGTAGCAAACGCCATTACTTGGCAACTGGCGCCCTTCAAGCAACTAATCGTGGAGCCACATGCCCAAACGGCGCGAGGGGGAATCGGCATCATGGCTGAAGGACTGCCCGAAGTCCAGTGGAGCGGTGAGCTTGAAGAGCAACTGGCTAGCTATGTCAAGGTGGTCATTCCCGGCCAGCCCGTGACCAACCGCACCTATGTTTTTGTGCGCTCAGATGATCCTGTAGTCGTGCAGGTGATCACCAAAGTGCAGTTCATCGCCATCGCCGGGTCAGCCAACTTCACGCCGTGAGGCAGGCGCAAAGACGTTACTCCACCCACTGAACTGCGCCCCTAAAGTTGGACACTTCACAGCCCCGTGTTAGGGGACAACGACCGACGAGCGCAAGCGGGTGTGGTACGCCGCTTCGAACTCTGCCGGAGTCAGGTAACCGAGCGCCGAATGGATGCGCTTCTGTGGGTACACCTCGTCGAGAAAGCGCCCCAATTGGGCGTAGGCGTCGGCGAAGTCGTGATACTCGGCCAGCGTCACCTCCTCCTCTTTAATCGTCCGCATCAGGCGTTCGGCGTAGCCATTCTGACGCGGTTCTCCCTGCTCGGCCATGCTGATCTGCGCCCCCACCTGGTCGAGGCGGGCGATGTAGGCGGTCGCGGCATATTGCCCCCCTTGATCGGAGTGGTGGATGGCAGGGCGATGCCCAGCGGCAAGCGCCTGCTCCAGGGCCGCCAGGGTCAGCGCCTGATCGAGATGGCGCGAGAGTTCCCACCCGCGAATCGCACGGGTGTAGACATCCATGAGCACCGCCAGATAGACAAAGTCATGCTGGAGGCGGACATAGGTGATGTCGGCGACCCAAACGGTGTCGGGCGCCGTGATCACCAGATCGGCGACGCGGTTCGGATAGCGGGGATACGGGTGGTCGCTGTTGGTGGTGCGGCAGCGCCGTGTGGGCGCATGTCCCGTCAGGCCCAACTCGCTCATGAGACGACGCACCCGCTTGCCAGTGACGGCGCCTGCCCCTTCTCGCCGCAGCTGTGCCGTCATGCGGCGATAGCCGTAGGTGGGCCACTGGCCCGCGATCTGCTCGATGTGGGCGTAGAGGTCCGGCTGCACGGGGCTTGCCTCGTCGCTGCGTGCGCGGCGGTCCTGCCGGTCCTGCCAATAGACACTACTGCGCGG